>CALGKL010000024.1 GCA_937930495.1 uncultured Gloeocapsa sp. | reverse complement strand
TGTAGCGCAAATAGCTGCTAATCAACCTATTGAAGTAGATATGTTGGTACGAGGACTAGGAGTTAATGATCTTGAGCAATTATTCACTGAATTTACAGAAAAACCCCAAGCTAATCTAATTATTCGCAGTGAACCCTCAGGACAAGTAACCATTAAAACAGCCAAAGAATTAGAAAGAACCGTCGCTGTTCCTCAACCAGATGGAACGGTGATCGCCCTCAAAGACCCTCGACCCGAGGTAGCTATTATTCGAGACCTATTGATTACCATCGCCGGCGAAGGTCAAGTTAACGAGACAGGAGTTGTTTTAGGTAAACAAAAGGTGAGAATAGGTACAAGTCTTGAACTAGATGGTCGTACCTATAACTTTAATGGTACAGTCATCGAAGTCAGAAGTTAAAATCAATCTAGAGTCAAAATAACCATATGCCACTATTAATCACAGGTAAATCCTTCATCCGTAGTTTGGAACAAAACGGCGCTCTCGGTGTTTATGCTCCCTTAGAGGGAGGGTTTGAAGGACGTTATCAACGACGTCTCAGAAACGCCGGTTATCGCAGTATTCACATCACCGCTAGAGGTCTAGGTGATTTGAGCGCTTATTTAACCGATGTCCATGGTATGCGTCCACCTCACCTAGGTAAAAAAAATATTGGTCAAGAAGCAGCCGTAGGAACAGTTAATTATGTACCAGGTCTAGCTACTTATCAGCTTAGTTCTCTTCCTGCTAAATCTAAAGGGATCGTCCTCTGGATTATTGAAGGTTTTGTCCTGTCTCGGGCTGAAAAACAATATCTGATTGACCTAACTAAAAGTGAACCTCGCTTAAAAGTAGTTCTCGAATTAGGGGGCGATCGCTATTTTCGTTTTTCCCCCCTAGCGGAAAATATTTAAATTTTTGTGTACTTTTTGACAGATTTCCCTAAGAGTATCTTAGGGTTATAGGTAAATTGTTTAGCTAATGGAGAAAAAAATGCTCAAGTTTTCTTGGCCAAAATTAGTTATTCCTCTGTGTCTAAGCTTGCTCCTTTTCCTCAACGCTTGCGCCGAACAACCCTCTCGTTATGACCAAGTCCAAAAAGAAACCACAGGTAAAGGTGCTACTCCCGCGGTTTCTAAAGATTCAGAACAAGGTAGTAGCTTTAATAAGTTTTTCCCGAAATCTAGTGATGGATTTAAAGTAATTCCCGCTCAAGAAAAGAAAGGTTTTGCTGAATATAAAGTTGATAAAGACGGTAAAAACGTTGCCATGTTAGCCATTAGCGATACCATCAATAATCCTAGTGCTGCTGAGAAGTTTAAATCTAGCACCACCAAAATAGGCGGTTTTCCCGCTGTAGATCAAGGCGCTAATGCTACTGCTGTATTAGTTAATGGTCGTTATCAGGTTAAAGTTTTATCCCGTGATCCTTCTTTCACCCGCGATGATCGGATTAAATGGCTAGAAAAATTCGACCTTAGAGGTTTAGCTGGATTACAAGCTTTTTTACCTCCTGTGGATTCAACAATCGCCTACGCACCTAGTATCCCTTCTCTTGTTTAAGGAGTAAATCGTGAGTAAACCAATCTTTAAAATCGTCGATGAGTTACCTACAGGTGGCTTAACCGTCATGGCTCTTAAGTCTCTAGATAAAGTTGTTCCTGGGAAATGGGATAATCTAGTAGGCTTTGATAACACTATTCGTACCGTAACTGGAGAAACCGACGAAGATTTAATTCAACAAATCGGGGAAAGAGCGGTAACCCTATTTAACGATAAATCCCAAGGCTATCAGCGCGCACTCTGGCTCTATGAAACCGTAGATAATGCTTCAGGTTTGTTAGGTAGTGCAGCTTTAGCTAATCGGATTGGACAAGATACGTTTTTAGGATTCTTAAAAAATATCTCCCCAAAACCAGAAAAGGCTCAAACCATCGACCTATCAGTTAAATTAGTTACTGAGGTTGTGGCTTTTTGTCAAATCAACGGGATCCCAGGGGATAGTTTAGGTGATTTTATCGCCGCTTTAACAAGTTATAGTGGTGAGTCTTTCCTGCGGATGGCTGCTCTGGTTTGTTTTGACGGTGTTATTCCCCTAGGTGCTGATTTTGCCCTCAAAGGGTTAAGTATGATTAAAGGCATGAACCCCTCGGATTTGGAAGGTAACCAAACCTTTAAAGGGGTCAAAGATTTAATCCCCGGCAATAATACTTCAGAACAACTAGGCTTTATAACCGAGAGTTTTGAAGCTACCCAGGGTTGGATGAATAATCTGGTCTCGGATAATAATATTACCCAACAAGGCTTAGTCAACAATCTAACTAGCTTTATCGAGGTTTCCAAAGATAAGTTAGACTATCTCGCTGCTTTCCTGGATATGACGGTTAAATATTACTATCACACCGGTGTCCAAACTCTCGCACGTCGTCTCATCGAAAGAGCCGTAGCGGAGATTTAATCGGATGGGGGCAGAGGGACTTGAACCCTCACGACCTTTTACGGTCAACGGATTTTCATTCTCTCGCAGCTTTCGCTACCGTTAACTGGTTAACAATTGAGAATTGGACTCTCCCTTTACCCTCAGCCTAGTCTGTTAGGGTAGCTCCCGTCGAGTCTCTGCACCTTCCCAAACTCCAAGTTAATCAGTTGATGGTTTGGGCTTGGCTCAGGATTGCCATGTCTGTTGGACAGATTTAGGTTTCCCTGAATTTGAGAGCTTACACTCAGAGGATTTCTCCTTCAAGGCTCAATTCTTTAAGTCCGTAGCGTCTACCATTCCGCCACGCCCCCTTAAGAATCACAATTATTAATTAAAGCACAAACAGAAAAAATATGCAAGCAATTTGCGAAAATTAATGCTCAATACTATTGCGGTATTCAGCCAGATAGTAATAACCTAGAGTAAGGGTAATAAAAAACGCATCTCAAAGGGAAATGCTATGGGGGAACTAAATACGGCTGAATTACTAGTACAATGTCTGGAAAACGAAGGAGTAGAATACGTTTTTGGACTTCCAGGCGAGGAGAATTTACATGTTCTTCAAGCTTTGAAGCATTCTTCGATCAAGTTTATCACCGTACGTCATGAACAAGGAGCAGCTTTTATGGCTGATGTCTATGGACGTCTAACGGGAAAAGCAGGAGTCTGTTTATCTACTTTAGGTCCTGGAGCGACTAATTTGATGACAGGGGTAGCTGATGCTAATCTAGACGGGGCGCCATTGGTAGCGATTACAGGACAAGTGGGGACAGATCGGATGCACATCGAGTCTCACCAATACCTGGACTTAGTAGCGATGTTTGCTCCTGTGACCAAATGGAATAAACAAATCGTCAGACCTAGCAACACTCCTGAAATTATTCGTAAAGCCTTTAAAGTGGCTCAATCGGAAAAACCAGGAGCAGTACACATAGATTTGCCAGAAAATATAGCAGCTATGCCCGTTGTTGGTCAACCCTTGAATCAAGATAGTCGGGAAAAAACCTACGCTTCTTTCCGCAGCACTAATCAAGCAGCTGTAGCTATTTCTAAAGCTAAAAACCCTCTGATTCTCGCCGGTAATGGTGCAATTCGCGCCGGAGCGTCAGAAGCTCTGACGGATTTTGCCACACAATTGAATATACCAGTGGCTAATAGTTTTATGGGTAAAGGGGCAATTCCCTATACTCATCCTCTAGCTTTGTGGACGGTGGGTTTACAACAAAGAGACCACATCAATTGTGCTTTTGAAAAAAGCGATTTGATTATCGCCGTAGGCTATGATTTGATCGAGTATTCACCCAAAAAATGGAATCCCCAAGGCGATATCCCCATCATCCATATAGGCTTGAATTCAGCTGAAATTGATAGCAGCTATATACCTCTAGTAGAAGTGGTCGGGGATATCTCTGATTCTCTTAAAGAAATTCTCAAACGCGCCGATCGCACCGGGATGAAAACACCTTTTGCGGCTAGTTTACGTCCGGAAATTCGTCAGAACTATGAACAATACGCTGAAGATACTGGTTTTCCCATTAAACCGCAAAAAATTATCTACGATTTGAGACAGGTAATGGGTCCTCAAGACATAGTTATCTCTGATGTAGGCGCCCATAAAATGTGGATGGCTCGTCATTATCACTGTGACTGTCCAAATACCTGTATCATTTCCAATGGGTTTGCGGCTATGGGTATCGCTATTCCAGGAGCGATCGCCGCTAAATTGGTACATCCTCAACAAAAAGTAGTCGCTGTCACTGGGGATGGTGGTTTCATGATGAATTGTCAAGAATTAGAAACCGCCTTGAGAATCGGTACTCCCTTTGTTACCCTTATTTTCAACGATAATGGTTATGGTTTAATCGGTTGGAAACAATTCACTCAATTTGGTGAGACTAACTTCATCGATTTTGGTAATCCTGATTTCGTCAAATTCGCTGAAAGTATGGGTTTAAAGGGATACCGCGTCCAATCTGCTGAGGATTTAATCCCCACCCTCAAAACAGCTTTAGCTCAAGATGTACCCGCTGTTATCGATTGTCCCGTTGATTACAGGGAAAATATTAAACTTTCTCAAAAATCCGGGGATTTAAGCTGTCAAATCTGGGAATAAATCTTGTGTGAATATCATAACCTTTCTCTTAAAGGAGAGAGGTTATTAATAGCCACGTTCTGAATTATCATACAATAAGAGCGTTAAAAAGCAATAAAGATGGCATCAACAGAACAATTATCTCTAATTAGACAAGGGGTAAAACAATGGAATGATTGGAGGAAAAATAATTCTTTCATTCCCGTGGACTTGAGTAACGCTGATTTAAGACAATTGGATTTGGCTAAAGTCGCTTTTTGGGATGCTAACCTACAGGGAGCAATTCTGGAACGAGCTAACCTGAATAAGTCTGATTTACGGGGAGCGAATCTAACTCAAGCTATTCTCCTAGGAGCCAATTTAGCAGAAGCTGATTTACGCAACGCTAATTTTACCAGAGCTAATCTGACTAAAGCTATTCTATCAAAAGCCAATTTAAGCGGAGCATTATTGATTCAAGCTAACCTAGAAGATAGTAATTTAAATGAGGCTATTTTAACCGCTAGTAGTCTATATAATTGCTCGATTAATCAAAATATTTCTCTTCAAGATATTACTTGTAATTATATTTATTTTGCTCCTAATAAACTCAATCGCTTCCCGGAAACCGGTAATTTAGAGCCGGGAGAATTGGCTAATATTTTGCAAAAAGATTTTATTTCTGTAACGAATGAACCAATAATTATTGAATCAGAATCTTTGGGAGTATTTGAGGAGTTATTAGCCATAAATGATCAACAAATTAAACCAGATGATAATCTTCTCGAAAAAACTGCTATTACTTTGGTTGATTTGATTGAACAAGTATCCGTAGATCTCCCAGAATCTCCAACTCGTCACGTCAAAGTAGCCACTAGAGTAATTAGCTTATTGCAAAATAATACCGAGTTTTTAAATCAATTTCATCAACTCAAAGCTGAGAATAAATTAGATGAATTAGAAGTATTAATACCTAACCCGGCGATTAAATTTATTATTATTGGTTTGAAAAAGTAATTTTTGTTAATATTGAGCTGAAAATTATTGAGTTTCGTAAATATTAATCCTCAATAACCCTGTTGTTTGACACAATAAAAAACAGATAAGTAACAGGGAGAAATGATTCATGAAATTAGCTTACTGGATGTATGCAGGACCTGCACACATCGGGACTTTACGTATCGCTAGTTCTTTTCAAAATGTACACGCAATTATGCACGCTCCTCTAGGAGATGATTACTTTAACGTAATGCGCTCGATGTTAGAGCGAGAAAAGGATTTTACCCCCGTAACCGCTAGTATAGTAGATCGCAATGTCCTAGCCCGTGGTTCTCAAGAAAGAGTAGTTGAGAATATCGTTCGTAAAGATGGGGAAGAAAACCCTGATTTAATCGTGTTGACTCCTACCTGCACCTCTAGTATCCTGCAAGAGGATTTAGCTAATTTTGTCGAACGCGCGCAAATCGATGCGAAAGGTGATGTTATGCTCGCTGACGTCAATCACTATCGCTTCAATGAGTTACAAGCTGCCGATCGCACTTTAGAACAAATTATTAAGTTTTATTTAGAAAAAGCCCAAAAAAAGGGTGAACTCCCCAAGGAGAAAACCCCTAAACCTTCAGTCAATATTATCGGTTTAACTACCCTAGGTTTTCATAATCAGCACGATTGTACCGAATTAAAACGCTTAATGGCTGATTTGGGAATCGAAATCAACGCGATTATTCCCCTAGGAGCAAAAGTTGATCATCTCAAAAACTTAGTTAAAGCTTGGTTTAATTTAGTTCCCTATCGGGAAATAGGTTTAGGTACAGCAAATTATCTCTTTGAATATCATAATATGCCCTATGTGGATATTACCCCTATGGGAGTAATTGAAACCGCACGCTGTATCAGACAAATCCAAAAGGTTTTAAACTCTCAAGGAGCAGAGGTAAACTACGAATCCTACATTGAAGAACAAACTTTACAGCAGTCTGGTGCGGTTTGGTTTTCTCGTTCGATTGATTGTCAAAACCTCACGGGTAAAAAAGCCGTTGTTTTTGGGGATAATACCCACGCTGCGGCGATGACCAAGATTCTGGCGCGAGAAATGGGGATCCAGGTAGTATTAGCAGGTACTTATTGTAAATATGATGGGGATTGGTTTAGAGCACAGGTAGAGGATTATTGCGATCGAGTGCTGATTAGCGA
>CALGKL010000023.1 GCA_937930495.1 uncultured Gloeocapsa sp. | reverse complement strand
TTCCATCCTGCTACTAATCCTCCCGGATAGGGTGCAGCTTCTAGGAGGGTGACATCATAACCCTGTTTGACTAATTGATAGGTTGCACCTAAACCCGCCCAACCTGTACCGACAACAACAACTTTTTTTATTTTTTCCATTATGAAAGCTTGGCTAAAAGATAATATCCTCTATATAGTAGAATCTGCTCCACCTAGTTATCAAAGGAATCAGATAGAAGATAAGGGGAGATTATCGACTTTAGATGCTAAACGAGCTTTACCAGAATTAGCCCATTGTTGGAGAAACTGAATTTCTTCTTGAGCAGTTCGAGCTAGGGGTATAATCTGACTTACGGCGGCGAGAATATCCTCGGTAGTAAAATCCCGATTTTGACTAAACCCTAGGTGCATAGCTTCAATCAGACTTTGTTCGATTTCTGCTCCGGAAAAGTCGGGAGTTTCATAAGCTAAACGCTTGATATCGTATTCTCTGACTTTATGAGGACGTAAACGGTTGAGATGTACCTCAAAAATTGCCTCTCTTTCTTTTTGATTGGGTAACCCGACGAAGAAAATCTCGTCAAAGCGACCTTTACGCAACATTTCTGGTGGTAAAGCTCGAATATTGTTGGCTGTAGCCACTACGAAGACGGGAGATTTTTTCTCTCCTAACCAAGTGATAAAAGTCCCAAAAACGCGACTAGTGGTACCTCCATCGCCTTTGCCGTCGATCCCGGCGAAAGCTTTATCAATTTCGTCTATCCAGAGAATACAGGGGGCTAGGGCTTCGGCTAGGTTAATCATTTGTCTGGTTCTGGATTCTGATTCTCCCACTAATCCGGCGAATAATCGCCCCACGTCTAGACGTAAGAGGGGGAGATGCCAATGGTGGGCGATCGCTTTGGCGGTGAGAGATTTTCCTGTTCCTTGTATTCCTACCAATAATAAGCCACGGGGATGGGGTAACCCGTAGTTTCTGGCTTGTTCACTAAATGAGCCTCCGCGACGCAATAACCAGTCTTTGAGGTTATCTAAACCCCCAATATCGGAGATTTCCTCGGTTGCAGGGTAAAAATCGAGTATTTGGGTTTGTCGGATGGACTGGCGTTTTTCCGCTAGGATTAATTCTACGTCGGCAGGTTCGATCGCACCATGGGTAGCGATACAGAGACTGAGTACCCTTCTAATCCTTTCGAGAGATAATCCCTGTGCCGATCTCACTAATTCGTTGAGTAATTCTTGATTAAGAGTTTGTCTGGTTGTGGCTAGTAACCGTTGAATTTCTGTATTTATTTCTGTTGTTGTGGGTAGGGGGAATTCTAAGACTGTGAGTACTTCGGTCAATTCTGAGGGGATATTTAATTCTGGGGAGATAATAATAATATTTTTAGGTTGAGATTTGAGGGTCCGAGCTAGATTTCTTAGTTTACGAGAAACGGAGATATCTTCTAAAAAGCGGTGAAAGTCTCTGAGGCTAAAAATCCCTGGCGCTGATGGGGGTAATTTTTCTAGTAATTCTAGGGCTTGTAGGGGGTTCCGCTTGCCAAAGCCTATATAGTTGGGGTTATTTTGATAACCATCGACAAAATCCCAGATATAAAGGGGGCGATCGCCCAGGTTTTGACAACAGTTAGCGATCGCTTGTTCTACTCGTTCTTCTTCTAGGGTTGGTATATAGATTAGGGGATAACAAGCCCGTAGGAGTAGTTCTAATTCTTTTGCAAAACTCATGATTACTGCTCAAATTGTTTTTTGATTGCCGCTAAACTCGACCAACGACTATCTAGGCTAGGATGAAATTGCTCTTGTTGATATTTTGGGGGTTGACAATTTTGACTACATATTTGTCTCACTGGCATATTTAGTGAGAGTTGTTCATATAACCAGGTACTTGGTTCAAAATAACCGTTAATGGGGATACTTTCAAAGAGGTCTTCTAAAGCTATTTCTCTTTCTCCCGTCAAAGCTGATGGGGATGGATTTTTGAGCCAAATCATTTCTGAGATTTTGAGGGAGAGACGATAGTTATAGTTTTTCAGACAGCGATCGCACACTAGGGTCATAATCGTTTCGGCGTTGGTACTCACTTCTAGAAAGTTACCTCGGTGAGCAATAATCATTGTCCCCCGCACCGGAGTCAGACTGTCTAATCCCTCAACCGACTCCTCAAAAGTTATTGTTTCTGTTTGCTCTGGTAATTTGAGTAATTGAGGAATATAGATAGCTTCCATTTTCTTGTTCTCCTTAGCGTGGTCTTACTACTAATCTTCTATTTGGTTCATTACCACGGCTTTCTGTTGCCAAATCTGTACACTGACTCAAGATACTGTGAATTTGACGACGTTCCACTGATGATAGTGGTTTCATTTCTACTTCTTGACCAGTTTCCCTTACTTCTCGAGCCACCGTTTCTGCTAAAGCGAGTAATTCTGCTTGACGTTGCCCGCGGTAATTTTGAACATCAATCATAAAGTAACCCGACTTTTCCGTTGTTGCTCCGATATGCAGTAAAGCGTTAGCCAGATATTGGATGGAGTCGATTGTTTCGCCTTGATTACCTATAAGTATGCTGATTTGTTCTGGAGTTAGATCCGTTTCATCTATAGTTAACCAACAACAGACTGTCCCTTCTGGCTCTTGTTCTATTTTTGTAACTTTTACTGCTGCTTTCATCCCCATTAATTTGAGTAGTTCGGTCAGCCATTGCTGACCTCGCTGCATTTGCGCCTCGTCCATAGACAATTGATTTTATCCTGATGTTTTTTCTTTCTTTTTCAGACTTTTTGATTCAAATGGCAGACTCTGGCGAGTTTTCTCGGCTTTTTCCTGTTCTTCTACCAATTTTTGTAAGTTTTCTGGTAAAGGCTCTCGCATTAAGATAAATGTCTGTGCCATTTGGAATAGGTTAGCTACCAGTATATACATCAATACTCCCGCTGGTAAGGGGAAAAAGAGGAACATTCCCGAAAACAGTATAGGCGTAATTTGATTCACGGTTTTCTGTTGTTGAGCTGTTGCACCCCCCCCTGATGCTCCTGATAACTGTTGGTTAAAATAAATACTTATCCCAAAGATAATAATCATCCCGAGGATATCCCAGTTAATCGAGCCGTCTTCTGAGGTTGCGCCCACTCTTCCTAGTGCTTTGATAAACAGAAATCCTTTATCGGCGGCGATTCCTGGTACTGATACTTGAATCGTGGCGTCCCCTGGGGAGAGAGCTTGGATTTTCCCTGATTCGTCTATGCTTATTCTTTCTGCACCTTTGGTTATTTGCCATTTGGGTTTAAGTACTGAATCTGGGTACTGTGAGGCTAACTCGTTAAAGGGTTTGCCTTCTGGTGTCTGTAGCTCTATTGTTGCCGTTCTTCCTACGGCTAGTTTATTCCCTTCTGGAATCATTACTTCTATCGGGTAGTGGACACCATCGGTGAAATAGATATTTTGGGGTTTGGTACTATAGACTTGGGGTTGAACTCTTTCGATTTGTTCTTGGGGGAGGATTTGCAGGTTAACCATATAGTTGGTCGCTGCAAAGGGAGAACCTTTGAGAGTGCCAAACAGAGCCAACAGTATAGGCATTTGGACGAGTAGGGGTAAACATCCGGCTAGGGGATTCCCGAATTCTTGCATTAGTTTCCCCATTTCTTCTTGTTGTTTTTGGGGGTTATCTTTGTATCTACGCTGTATTTCTTCTTGTCTTTCCTTCATCAGGGGTTGGGTAATGCGCATTTTCCGCATATTCCTGATTTGTCCTGCACTGAGAGGATATACCGCTAAACGAGTGACTAGAGTTAAAGCGATAATGGCTAAACCATAGCTAGGTACAATCCCGTAGAAAAAGTCCAGGATTGGTATCATTATATTGTTGGTGATAAATCCGCTTCCAAGCATTCTTATTTCTCTTTAATAACTGGTAATTGATTCGAGAGACCGACCTGTTTTAGCGGCGACTCTTTCTGCTATATAAGCAGAGATTTCTCGGTATTTTGGTAAAGCTCTTAATTCTAGACGACTTTTATCTTTCAGGGTTAAGACAACGTCTCCCCACAAGCCTATACCTCTCGATACTTTAACTATCTTGATTATTTCCGAATAAATTATATCGGTGCGATCGTTTCCTTGCCATCCTCCTGTGACTGATATTCTTCTGTCTGTAATTTTATATCGTAACCAGAGTGCGCGCACGATCGCTCCTACGGTTAGGGGTAAGCAAATTATGGTAAATCCCAATAGAATATTGATGATTAAATCTCCTGGATGTGGTCCGCCTTCGTAAAATGTTTCTTCTTTAATTCCCATGGATGATATTTGCTTTTAATAACAACTCTTCTAATTCTCGCAAAAATTGGTTAAATTGACATTCTTTAGCTGTGGTTTTAACGATGATTACTATTTTGCCTCCTTTTTCCATTTGGGCTAGTAATCTTCTGATGATACTTTTGAGCTGTCTTTTGAGCCGATTGCGAGTTACTGCTTTTTTACTTACTTTTTGGCTAACCACTATGCCTATTTTTGGTTGACTCTCAGTACTTTCTGAGTCTAGGAGTGCCCGTAATATTAAGTGGGCACTTTCGTATTTTTGTCCTGACTCGTACACTTGACGAAAATCTCGATAGGATTTAAGTCTATTGACTTTGGCTAAGCCCACTTTTTAGACTGATAGACGTTGACGTCCTTTTTGACGTCTGGCTTTGATTACCTTGCGTCCGTTTTTGGTACGCATTCTGGCTCTAAATCCGGATGTTCTTTTTTGTTTGCGGTTGGTTCCCTCTAGGGTACGTTTAGTCAAGAGCGATCGCCTCCTTGTTGCTCAAAAATCACAAATTCTCATTATAGCAATATTTTACCCACCGATACTAATAATCCATGTTCCTGCATACAGGCGAAGGGGTATTTCTCCGGCTGCTACTACATCACAATTAAAATAAAATGTGCCTCCTCGGCGGGGATTTTTAACGTTAGAAAGTACTATTTCTACTTTTTTAGCTTCTGTTATGGGAGTTTCTAAATCAATCTCTAGTAGATAATTTTCTTGATCCCAAACTACTTCCCGTATAGGGAGAGATTCACCATTCATTCTTACTTCTACTTTCTCGGTGTCAAATTTTCCCTCAAAATAGTCAGGATATTTGATAATAAATCTCGCTGCACCTTCGGTGAGTTTGTTACCGGGTATTCTTAAACGATAGCGATCCCAACCATTAGTACGTCCCCCAAAATCCAAATAGTAATCTAATTGATTTTCTCGCTCAACTCCTCCGAAAATCGTTAAACCAGGGTTATTTTGGGCTGTTACTACTATTGGTGCTACGGCAACGAAACAAGCAGATAGACTTAAAGTCGTTAGGAAAATTTTCCAGGGTCGTTTTAGCATTAGTTCTAGACTAATTTGTGTATATTTTGTTTTATTCTAGCAAATAGTCTCAACTAAACTGGAATTCTAGGATAGTATCGTTATAGTCGAGATCTCCTACTCTATCTTCAAAGCCGAATAAATTAGCTCCTAATCTAGCTAAATGACTAATTCGATTGGGGTTAGCTTCAGCAAAGGAAAACAAAGCTACGGGACTATTATTTAAAACAGCATCGATAGTAGCATCAGGAATCAGCACTAAACCATAAA
>CALGKL010000022.1 GCA_937930495.1 uncultured Gloeocapsa sp. | reverse complement strand
CATCGGTGGCGCTAGTACAGATGTTGCTTTAGAGACTGCTGATATTGTTTTAATGGCTAATAGTTTAGAAAAGCTTCCCCTGGCTTTAAAATTGGGGAAAAGAGCAAACAGGGTGATTAGACAAAATATCCTTTTTGCTCTTAGTTTTATCCTGATTTTACTGTTAGCTAACTTCTTTGGTCAAATTGATCTGACTACAGGAGTCATTGGTCATGAAGGTTCAACTTTAATAGTTACTCTCAATGGTCTGCGATTATTAAGTGATTAAAGCTACAGAAGGAACAGGGAACCAAAAGAATCCGAAGAGCTAAAAAAAAATAACCACTGCCTAAAGCAATGATTAATCAATACTTATCTTATACCAATTACAGTTTCTAAATCAAATCCTGATCCCTAGATAACTCGTCTTGGAGTTTGTCACCCTCAGCTCCATTTCTCCTGTTATCTGAAAATTTTCTATTTTTAGAATTATAGCGGGTAGTTTTCTTACGAAACTGTCTTGCATTGATTTTATTACGAGCCGCTTTTTCTTTTTTCGCATTGCGGCGTTTGGCCATGTTTATTACCTCTTAATACAACTACAGAGCTCCTAATTAGGAAGCTTAGTAACGATTTTGTCTGCGTTCACCACTAAAGGTTCTTCTTTTTTCTGGTGGTTTAGCTTTGTTAACTTTGATCTCACGACTCATCCACTCCGCACCATCAAGAGCGGTGATCGCTGCGTCCTCTTCCGCATCTGTTTCCATTTCTACAAATGCAAAACCTCTGGGACGACCTGTATCACGGTCTGTGGGGATATGCACTCTTTTAACGGTTCCGTAATCAGCAAATACCTCATTGAGATCGTTATCGGTAACTTTATAGCTGAGGTTGCCTACATAAATTGACATAAATCGATTGTTCCTTAAACTGTCGGGGAAAGTGGAGAACTAAACGGACAAAAGCTGATCAATACTAGAAAAGGAACATTTCGGAGAAAACTACAAAAATCTTTTTATTCTCGCTAACTCAATTTGAGTAACCGCCCAACTCTTAGACCACTATTCTATCTACTTCGATGTACTTTGCCGCACCTTAACGTAGCATAAACTTTTTCTAGAGTGTACGAAACCACTAAACTGTCAGTAGCCCTAATCAATATTGAATTGTCACTTTAGCATCGCTATTTATTCTCGTTCTCCCCTAATATAGCATTAATTGTTCAGGATTAGCAAGTTTTGGCAAAAATAATCTTTCAACTAGCTGTTAAAGCTAGAATAACACTCAATAAAAGTAAACCAGACAACAATAATAATCCCTGATGTCTCTTGAGCCAAGACTTGAAGTTGAAGACAGATTTTTGTTTAGTAACCGAATTAGATTCTGCAGACAAGTTTTGATACAGAGTACAAGTTTGAGCGTAAGGACGTTGAGGGAAAGTACAGGTATCATCTTGATCATAGAGACAATGAGAGCATAAATACTTAGTTTGGGCTGCATAGTGAAGGGGGATACCAGGATGACCAAAAGCTTTGAGAGGTTTTCGACAATAAGGACAAGAGAGCATCTCAGCCGAAATTGGTTGTGTACAGTGAGGACAAGTTAACATGACAGCAAATCTTAAATCTTTTTGATATTTTAGCAATTCTTCCCAATTGAGATGGTTAAATAAATCCTAGGAGAAAACTTAAAATCAATAGTCTGAGTAATCGACTCAAATCAAACCCCAGAGTGAATGAGAGCCAATCATTAAACAATAATAAAGTTGTTAAATGAGCCACAAAAAAAATTAGAAATGTTGCTTTTTAGCACAGAAAAAATAGCAAAAAGGAATAGAGACAATGGTTGCCACAACCCCAGCCAAACAGGAAGCAAAAGTGGATAAACGCTTCAAAGTCATTGACGTAACTCTCAAACGCCATAACGGTAATCCCGAAGGCTTGATAGAAGTATTACACAAAGCCCAAGAATCCTTTGGGTACCTAGAAGAAGAAGTCTTAGAATATATAGCCAGAGGCTTAAAATTACCCCTATCTCAAGTATATGGGGTAGCGACATTTTATCATTTATTTTCCCTAAAGCCAGGAGGAGCCCATACCTGTATCGTTTGTATGGGAACAGCCTGTTACGTCAAAGGAGCGGGCAAAATTATCGCCACCCTAGAAGAAAACTTAGGCATAAAAGTCGGGGAAACCTCAGCAGATGGACAAGTATCCCTGTTATCGGCCCGTTGTATAGGAGCCTGTGGCATAGCACCGGCGGTAGTAATTGATGGCAACGTACTCGGAAAACAAGACTCTGAGAGTACCTGGTCAAAAATAGTGGAGCTAAAAGGAGAATAAGATGGACCTAGCACACCTACAAGCAATAGCCGAGCAAGAGAAACAACGACAAAGAGCGATCAGACTCCACTGTTGCACTTCAACAGGATGTCAAGCAGCAGAATCATTACAAGTCAAAGACAACCTTAAAAAAGCCATAGAGAAAAAAGGCTTAGGCGATCGCGTCGAAGTAGTGGGAGTCGGTTGTATGGGGTTTTGTGGTCGAGGTCCCTTAGTACAAGTAGAACCAGAAAGAAAACTATACGAAGAAGTAACCCCAGAGGATGCCGAGAGTATCATCAACGCCTTAGAAGGAGGAAAAGCCACAGCCAAAGAAGGGGATCCCGACCATCCCTTTTTTGCCCGTCAAATGCGTATAGTCAGAGAACACAGTGGTGAAATCGATCCCGAAAGGATTGAAGAATATATAGCCGTAGGCGGGTATCAAGCCCTATATAAAGCCCTCTACGAAATGACACCAGCTACCGTGATTGAAGAGATAACCAAAAGTGGACTCAGAGGAAGGGGAGGAGGAGGTTATCCCACAGGGTTAAAATGGGCAACCGTAGCCAAAATGCCAGGTAACCAAAAATATGTGATCTGTAACGCCGACGAAGGAGATCCAGGAGCGTTCATGGATCGTAGCGTCCTAGAAAGTGATCCCCATCTAGTCTTAGAAGGCATGGCGATCGCCGGTTACGCAGTAGGCGCGAACCACGGTTATATTTATGTTCGGGCTGAATATCCCCTAGCCATTAAGAGATTACAAAAAGCGATCCAACAAGCCAAACAAAACGGAGTATTAGGCACACAGATATTAGAATCCCCCTTTGACTTCAAGATAGACATTCGGATTGGTGCAGGAGCATTTGTCTGTGGGGAAGAAACAGCACTGATCCAGTCCATCGAAGGTGGTAGAGGGAACCCCCGTCCACGTCCCCCCTATCCCGCCGAAAGAGGACTCAGAGGCTGTCCCACCCTAATCAACAACGTAGAAACTTTTGCCAATATCAAAGCGATTATCACCAAAGGAGCAGACTGGTACTCCAGTATCGGTACAGCCAACAGTAAAGGGACAAAAATCTTTGCCCTCACCGGAAAGATCAAAAACAACGGACTGATCGAAGTCCCCATGGGGATCACCCTCAGAGAAATAGTCCTAGAAATGGGTGGAGGGGTACCCGATGGAGGAGAAGTCAAAGCCGTACAAACAGGAGGACCATCAGGAGGCTGTATCCCCGCATCCCTATTAGACACACCAGTGGACTACGATTCCCTGCTCAAAATTGGTTCGATGATGGGTTCAGGAGGAATGGTAGTCATGGATCAAAATACCAGCATGGTAGAAGTAGCTCAGTTTTACATGGAATTTTGCCGAGAAGAAACCTGTGGTAAGTGTATCCCCTGTCGCACAGGAACAGTACAACTCCATAACCTTTTAACCAAATTACTCGACAAACGAGCCACCACTCAAGACCTAGAACTCATGGAATCACTCTGTCAGATGGTCAAAGAAACCAGTCTTTGTGGACTAGGACAAACAGCACCGAATCCAGTCTTAAGCACTTGGCGCTATTTCCGAGACGAATATTTAGCCCTAGTCAAAGCATAATCACAGGAGGAACAATGTCAGTTAAAACCCTTACGATCAACGATACTCCCGTCGCCGTTGAAGCAGGAGCTACCATTCTCGAAGCAGCTAAACAAGCAGGGATTACGATTCCCACATTATGTCATCTCGAAGGCGTCTCAGACGTTGGCGCTTGTCGTCTCTGTTTAGTAGAAATCAAAGGAATTAACAAACTCCTTCCGGCATGTGTTACAGAAGTAGCCGAAGGGATGGAAGTGCAAACAGAAACAGCCAAACTGCGAGAATACCGCAAAATGACCGTAGAATTACTCTTTTCTGAAGGTAATCACGTCTGTTCCGTTTGTGTCGCCAATGGAGCTTGTGAACTGCAAGATATGGCAGTTACCGTAGGGATGGATCACTCTCGTTTCTCCTATCGTTTCCCCGATCGCCCGATAGATATCTCTCATCCTAGTTTTGCCATTGATCATAACCGTTGCATCCTCTGCACCCGTTGTGTACGGGTCTGTGCCGAAATAGAAGGGGCACACGTCTGGGATGTAGCCAATCGCGGCGAAAAATGTTACGTCATCTCCGGACTAGACCAACCCTGGGGAGAGGTTAACGCCTGTACATCCTGTGGTAAATGTGTCGAAGCTTGTCCCACGGGGGCTATCTTCCATAAGGGAGAAACCACAGGAGAAAAAACCAGTGATCCTGGTTTACTCGATTTCTTAGTCACAGCAAGGAAAAAACAACAATGGATAAGATAAGATTTGCCACCGTTTGGTTAGCTGGTTGTTCTGGTTGTCACATGTCCTTTTTAGACCTAGACGAATGGCTCCTAGAATTAGCCGCACAGGTAGAAGTAGTCTATAGTCCCGTAGGCTGCGATCTAAAAATCTATCCGGAAAACGTCGATGTCTGTCTGGTTGAAGGTGGTATAGCTAACGAAGATAACCTGGAATTGATTCACCTGGTCAGAAAAAATACCAAAACCCTGATCTCCTTTGGGGATTGTGCGGTAACAGCTAACGTCCCGGCGATGCGCAATATGTTAGGTGGTGCAGAACCAGTACTCAAACGCGCCTACCTAGAATTAGGGGATTTACAACGTCAATTACCCCATGAACCAGGTATCGTACCAGAATTACTCGAACAAGTTTTACCCGTCCATGAAATTGTTCCCGTAGATATTTTTATGCCCGGTTGTCCTCCCGATGCTAACCGTATTCGGGCTACCCTCGAACCCCTACTCAAAGGCGAAAAACCTCTGATGCAGGGTCGAGAAATGATTAAGTTTGGTTGATGGAAAATGGGTTAATTTTCTTTTGGCATTATCCTAGAAAAGACCCATTTATTCAAAAAATCTGACCATGAACGATAAATCAATTCCTACTTTGGTTATTTCCCTATCCGGTCTATTACTTTCTCAAAGCACTGTTCTTGGTCTCGTTAATAAGCAACAAACGGTCAATCAGTATCCCACCGAAGTGGTTAGCAATTTTATCAGTACCTGTACACAGGCAGCGACAGGGGATGGTGTAGAGGCTCAACTGGCTCAAAATATCTGTACTTGTTACGTTGAAGAAATACAAAATAAGTACACTTTTGCCCAGTTTGAAGAAATCGATCGCCAAGTAGCCCAGGGTCAACCTCTTCCTCCAGCTTTTCAGGAAATCGTTACCAATTGTATCAATCGCTATGTACAACCAGCCAATTAACTGATCACCATGAGTAAAACTATAGTTATCGACCCCATCACTAGAATTGAAGGTCACGCTAAAATCTCCCTCTTTCTCGACGAGCAAGGGGAAGTCTCGGACGCACGCTTTCACGTCGTCGAATATCGAGGTTTCGAGAAATTTTGTGAAGGAAGACCTTTTACAGAAATGGCGGGAATCACCGCAAGAATCTGCGGTATTTGTCCCGTCTCTCACCTTTTGGCTGCAGCAAAAACAGGAGATAAAATTCTCGCTGTCCAAATCCCCCCCGCCGCGGTAAAACTCCGACGCTTAATGAATCTGGCTCAACTCACCCAATCCCACGCCCTCTCCTTTTTCCACCTGAGTAGTCCGGACTTTCTCTTGGGGTGGGATAGCGATCCGGCTAAACGCAATATTTTTGGCTTAATCGCCGCTAACCCCGATTTAGCTCGCGCCGGTATCCGTTTACGTCAATTTGGCCAAACGATCATTGAATTACTCGGGGCGCGCAAAATACACGCAGCTTGGACAGTACCAGGAGGAGTGCGATCGCCCCTTACTCCCGAAGGTCGCGCCTGGATCATCGAACGTCTCCCGGAATCCTTTGAGACCATTAATCTGGCTTTAGATTTATTTAAAAATCTTTTAGACAACTTTCAGACAGAAGTAGAGAATTTCGGGAAGTTTCCCTCACTATTTATGGGTTTAGTTAGTCCCACGGGTGAATGGGAACATTATGACGGTCATCTACGCTTTACCGATAGTGAAGGTAATATCGTCGCCGATCACCTCAGTGAAGATAATTATCAAGATTTTATCGGGGAATCGGTAGAAAATTGGTCTTATCTCAAATTCCCCTACTATAAACCCCTGGGTTACCCCGAGGGAATGTACCGGGTGGGACCTTTGGCGAGAATTAATATCTGTTCAGGTTTTGGCACAGAAGCAGCCGATCGAGAACTACAAGAACTCCGCGATCGCGCCGGAGGTGTACCTACCTCTTCTTTCTACTATCATTATGCCCGTCTAGTGGAAATCCTCGGTTGTCTCGAACGCATCGCCCGCTTGATGGAAGACCCCGATCTCCTCTCCCCTAGAGTTCGCGCCGTAGGAGGAGTTAATAATCTCAACGCCATCGGCGTCAGTGAAGCCCCCCGTGGAACTCTTTTCCATCATTATCAAGTAGATGACAATGGTTTAATCGAGAAAGTCAACCTGATTATCGCTACAGGCAATAATAATCTGGCTATGAATAAAACTATTACCCAAATAGCTAAACATTATATTCATGGTTCAGAAATTACCGAGGGGATGTTAAATCGTGTAGAAGCGGGTATCCGTTGTTACGATCCTTGTCTTTCTTGCTCTACCCACGCAGCAGGACAAATGCCTCTACATATCCAGTTAGTTTCTTTCGATGGGACAATCCTCCAGGAGGTTTATCGCGATTAACAATAGGTTGCAGCTCCTCTACTCCCGTAAAACCGGTAAATAACCACAATAAAGAACGGCAAAAATCCCGCAAGATAAGTAACCAAGATTCTTGACGGGATTGACTAGAAGGTAAGGAAATAGGTTCAAAAGCGATACCACGACTCCCAAAGACGATCAAGGCGATCGCCAGGGAACGGGGTAAATGATAATCTGAGGTTAATAGGTAAACGTAACGAATCTTCCGCTCTAAGAGAATATTGACCGTACAGGTAAAATTAGTCACGGTATCAGTAGGACAAGAATCATAGTAAACTTGCTCTTGATTAAAGTCAATCTTATTTAAAAATCGTTGAATACCCCGACATTGTCTTTCTCCACAGGAAATCCAGATATCTAATCCCGGGTGTGTTTGGGTAAAGTTAGCCGCCTGCACAAAACGCTGCAAATCACCACCTAAAATAACGATTGCTTGGGGTTTTGGCACCTGATATACCGTTAAAGCTAGTCGAAGTGGAATAATACTAACTAGTAAAACTGAGCATAATAAGACTATGAACCATCTTTTAATCACTGGAGCAACAGGTTTTATTGGGAGTCATTTATTACCTATTCTAAGGGCACAAGATTATCAAATTACCGCCACCAGTAGAAGAGAAATATCTCTAGATAAGATAAAAATGGTGCAAATTGAACAAATAGACGGTTTAACCGATTGGAGTTATCCTCTTTCTGGAGTCGAGGTAGTCATTCATCTAGCCGCCCGCGCCCATATACTCAAAGATACAGCAGCAGATAGAGAAGCAGAATTTTTTCAAGTTAATACCCAAGGAACGATTAATTTAGTCAAACAAGCCATAACAGCAGGGGTAAAACATTTTATCCTCATTAGTTCCATCGGCGCAATGGCGACTTTATCCCCAGAGAAATTAAATGAAAGATCATCGTCTCATCCCGATACCCCCTATGGTAGGAGTAAAAAAGCAGCAGAGGAGGGGTTAATAGAATTAGCCAATCAAAGTACCATGAATTGGACGATTTTACGTCCCACTCTAGTATACGGTCCGGGTAACCCGGGTAATATGGAACGTCTGATTAAATTAGTTAAGTTAGGTTTACCCCTACCCTTGGGAGGGATTAAAAATCAGCGCAGTTTTTTGTATGTGGGGAATCTAGTAGAGGCGATCGCCGTAATTATCAATAATCCTAAAGCCTTTGGAGAAATTTTTCTCCTAAGTGATGGACAAGACGTCTCTACACCAGAATTAATCGGTTATATCGCTAAATATCTGGGAAAACCTTGTCAATTATTCCCAGTTCCTTCTACTCTACTAAGTGGTTTAGGTTGGATAGGGAAAACTATATTTAATCAAACAGCGATTGAGCGTTTAATTGGGTCTTTAGCGGTAGATAATCAATATATACAATCTACTTTAGACTGGTCAATTCCCTATACTCTGGAACAAGGTTTAGAAAGAACACTAAAACTATGCTAATTTTTCTCTCTTTAATAGTCGCTAGTGGTTTACTCGCTTGGGGAATAGTAAGAATCATCAAAAATTATCTGGTTTTAGATATTCCCAACACCAGAAGTAGTCATTCTCAACCAACTCCTAGGGGAGGAGGGTTGGGTTTTGTCATTGCTTTTGCGATCACCAGTGGCATATATTCTGGTTTAGGTTGGGGGAATTATGGAAGTTGGTGGTTGGTTTTACTACCTTTGTTGATTATCGCGATGATCGATGATTATCGTGATGTCCCAGCTAGTTTACGTTATCTAGTACAATTAATCACAGCCTTAGGAGCGATCGCCCTTTTGGGTTACGTCAAACTTCCTGGAG
Organism: uncultured Gloeocapsa sp.; assembly: GCA_937930495.1. Taxonomy (GTDB): domain Bacteria; phylum Cyanobacteriota; class Cyanobacteriia; order Cyanobacteriales; family Gloeocapsaceae; genus Gloeocapsa. The sequence goes on along the minus strand of CALGKL010000022.1, from coordinate 1,300 downwards.
TCACTAATCAAGGGTTAGTTGCTACTGTGGGGGGAATATTATTAACCATTGTCGCGATCACCGCGATGATTAACTTTTTTAACTTTATGGATGGTTTAGATGGATTAGTAGCTAGTTGTACGGCGATCGCCTTGGGTTGGTTAGCTATTTACCTTAATCAACCGGGATTATGGTTACTAGTAGCTGCTTTATTGGGATTTCTCTATTGGAATTGGTCACCTGCTAAAATTTTTATGGGAGATATAGGTAGTACTTTTTTAGGGGCGATCGTCGCTTTAGTCATTCTCTCTAGTCGAGAACAACCCTTTTACCTGTGGACAGCTTTTGGGATGACTCTCCCTTTGATTAGCGATGCTATTTATACTTTAGCCCGTCGTCTGTACAACCGAGAGAATATTTTTCAAGCCCATCGCACCCATATTTACCAACGTTTACAACAAAAGGGATGGTCTCACAGTCAAGTAGCTCTTAGCTACGGGATACTCACATTCTCTATGGGAGCAATGATTTATTTTGGGGGAACAATCGGTGTAGTTGCGGGTCTGGTAATGATTATTAGCTGTCTGATCACAGCTGAATCCTACCTCCAATGGAATCAAGTCAAAAATTAAGGCGTTTTTGGTAAGTAAAGAAAAGAATTAAACAGATTATAATTAAACAATCAACAAAGAAAAAAATAGATGAGTCCAGAAGAATCATCAACTCAAAAAGTAACACCTTGGCGTTGTCTCATTGGTGCAAGTTTGTCGGGAGGATTGGCGATCGCTTTTTTGACGATGTTGCGGGCGATAAATACTGTTTTTGCGACTAAACCAATTACTTCTACTAACCCGATTATTATCAATATTTCTCTCACCGTACGTACCCTAGTCTTGGGTTTAATCGCCTTGGGGGGAAGTGTTTTTGCCATAGTTGCAATTGGGTTAATTCTCTTGGGGATACAGTTAATTATCCAAAAATTTACCGTTAAAGAACAATAAATGTGGGCGCAAGAAGAATGACTCTTGCGCTTTATTTGTCTTTATAACGCACCTAGATTGCTCAATCCTAGGATAACTCCTGCTCCGAGTACATGACCAAAGCTCATTGTCCCCAATAAAGCACCTAGACTCATATCGCCAAAAAATGCGGGTGCGGGTAATCCAGGACCTGAATTGGGTTGTTGAATGCCGTATTTACCAATGGCGATCGCCACAATATTGCAAATCACCATCACTATTGCTACTTTAACACTCCAAGTTACGGTAGTAGGTACGCTGGTAGCAGCTGCTACTAAATAAGTATTTAACATCTTTTTTCC
>CALGKL010000021.1 GCA_937930495.1 uncultured Gloeocapsa sp. | reverse complement strand
CTAAGGATATATTCGCCGAGAAATCTCCCGCAGCTAATGTGGGTGAATACGAGTTTCAAGATATCTTATCTAAATTATCTGAATCGAATTCTCTAGAATTAAGTTTACCCCTAGAAAAACCAGTTACGATCTCTATCCCCTTTCCCATAGTTTTAGAATGGTTATCCCTTACGGAATAGATTATCAAAATGTTGACTCTTAACTGGATTATTGGACATCTGATTGCTATATGTATTGGTATTAGCTTAGGTTTAATAGGGGGAGGAGGTTCGGTTTTAGCCCTACCTACCCTAGTTTACTTAATGAAAGTCCCTCCCAAAGAAGCAGTTGTGCTAACCTTAGTAGCTGTAGGCTCAGTTAGTTTACTCGGTGCAATTCCTCACTGGAAATTAGGTAATGTTAAGTTAAAAACAGCGGCTATTTTTGGTTTTTCTACCATGGTTGGCGCTTATACTGGTGCTCGTTTAGCAACATTACCTATGGTTACAGAAACATTCCAGATGTTGCTATTTGCCTTGATGATGTTAATAGCTGCTGTGTTGATGATTACCAAAAGTAATAAAACACCCGCTAAAGGGGGGGAACTAGATTTATACCCAAAACCAGTTTGTCGTTACTGTTGGTTATGGTTAGTAACCGAAGGAATAGGCGTAGGAATACTTACTGGTTTAGTGGGAGTGGGAGGCGGATTTGCGATCGTTCCCGCTTTAGTTTTATTAGCTAAATTACCCATGAAACAGGCGATCGGCACATCTTTATTAATTATTTTTATGAACTCTGTGGCTGGATTTTTGGGCTATTTTGGACGGGTAGAAATTAACTGGAATTTATTATTATCCTTTACGATCGCCTCTAGTTTAGGAATCTTAATAGGAGCATATTTAGTTAAATTTGTCCAAGCTAAACACCTACAAAAAGCTTTTGGTTATTTTCTCCTAGTTACAGCCATGTTTGTTCTCTGGCAAAATCGAGAAGGTTATAAACCAACAACGAAAACTAGCAATATTTCAATAACTAATAGACTTCTTACAGTCTCTAAAAAATAGAACTAAAGGAATGTATAATTTAGATAAGTTTGAACCTAGAGATTTAAATAATAGTTATTGTCCCAATAATTGAAATCGCGCAAACTGATGCCAAATTAGCTAGAGAAATAAGTAATAGAAATTAGAAAGTGTGAAGTCAAAGGATTCTGTCTAACTTTTTTCCCGAAGTTAAATAGGTTCAGCTTTTTCCACAAACCGGTCATCAGCTCTGAGAATTAACTTAAGAGCTTGACCAGATTCAGCGGCGCGTACAGCTTGACGATAGACTGGGTAATGGGTAGGCAGAGTCACATAACTACTTCCCTGTCGATAACTAATAGCATAGTCAACCTGTCGGAGCATTTCCGGAGGACCATGTTTTTCCCCGGTTTTTTGTCTATCCTCGATTTCATTTAAAGTCGGTTTAATCGGTATTCTCGGCCACCATAAACCCTTGTCGTCAGCTTCACCAAAAGCATCGGGAGGACGTTGTCCGTTAACATTTTCCAGGGTAGCACTTTCAAAGGTTTCCCAACGCGATCGCGACGGTTTATCATTGCTACCGATATAATATTCTACCCTCCAGGTCAGGGTAGTAGTAGCAGTAGCTTCATATTCATCAATAATTAACCTCGTACAACTATTGAGAATAAGCGCCAGAGAGAAAACAATTAGAGTTAAAAAGAGATTTTTAGACATAATCAAACAATTTGACACGGAGACAAAATCCCCGTGTTGTGCAAATACCTTTTAAATCATCCTATTGGAGGGGGTGAAAGAGTAAATCGGGATAAAAACGGTTAAACTCAATCAAAAGACCTGCGGTAAAAACTAAAAGTGCAGTAATCAAAACCGGTGCGGTTGATAAAAAAGCGGTTAAATCTTTCATAGAAACGATCTCTCAATCCTTATTAACAGTTGACACAAAATTTAGCGAGGAGAAATGGGGATTTCATTATCAGGAGCAGTTAGCTTACCAGAAGTTAACTCTCCTACTGCAGCCAAAGGCCAAGTAAATCCTGTAAGCATTTTACCAATAGCTAAAGGTACATCAATGATGATTTCTTTCTCTTCGGGATTTTTATCAGAGCGAACCGCGATTAAGTAAGCGCGACCTACCCAACCAATCCAACCAGCGATATAGAGGAAGAGGAGACTAGGAATCAGAAAATCTCCAGCGTGGGTAAAACGACCATCAACGATCAGGTGGGGTAATCCTTCAGGACCACAGAGAGCTTGAGCATAGCGTTCAGCGCGTTTGCGTCCAGACTCGGGGTCAGCGGTAGTGTTACGGAAAGATTGAGCACGTTGTTGGTAAGCCGCAGACTCGCTACAGGGTACTAATCCTGCTACGGAACCATCAGCCGAAGCTGAGGGAGCGAAATTGAAACAAAGCAGTAAAGCTAGAACTAAAGCGAAAAATCGTCTCATAGATTTTGTTTCCTTTTGTTACAATTGGTTAAGAGTTTTTTACAAAAGAAACGAGCAAGTTAACACAAACATCATTGACTAAATGCGCCTGAGTTGGTTATCCTGACTCAGGTTTCTCCATCGGTATAGGGGTGTTAAAGTAGTAAACACACACTTAACCTCTTGGAGATTAAATTATCACGCAATGGCAACGATTTTAGCAGTAGAAACGAGTTGTGATGAAACTGCGGTAGCAATTGTAAAAAATCGTTATATTTACAGTAACGTAGTAGCGTCACAAATTTCTTTACATCAAAGTTATGGAGGGGTAGTCCCTGAAATAGCTTCTCGCCAACATTTAGTCACCATTAACCCTTTAATCAGCAAAGCTTTAGTCGATTCAGGGTTAAACTGGAATCAGATAGACGCGATCGCCTGTACTTCTGCTCCCGGTTTAGTAGGTGCTTTACTAGTGGGATTAAGCGCAGCCAAAACTCTAGCGATCGTCCAGGAAAAACCTTTTTTAGGGGTACACCATCTCGAAGGTCATATCTACGCTAGCTATTTAAGTGAACCAGAATTACAGCCGCCTTTTTTATGTCTGCTGGTTTCAGGGGGACATACTAGCTTAATTTTGGTCAAAGATTGCGGAGAGTATGAGAGTTTAGGTACAACTAGAGACGACGCAGCAGGAGAAGCTTTTGATAAGGTGGCTAGGTTATTAGATTTAGGCTACCCTGGCGGACCGGTAATCGATCGCCTCGCTAAAACTGGTAACCCAGAGGCTTTCCCTCTCCCGGAAGGGAAAATTTCTCTACCTGGTGGGGGGTATCATCCCTATGACTGTAGTTTTAGTGGTTTAAAGACCGCGGTTATGCGTTTAGTCACTCAATTGCGTCAAGACGATCCCCACCATCTCCCCGTAGCTGATTTAGCCGCTAGTTTTCAAGCAACCATAGCCCGTACCCTCACCCAAAGGGCGATCGCCTGTGCTTTGGACTGTGGGATTAAAAATATAGCTGTTGGCGGTGGAGTCGCAGCCAATAGCGGTTTGAGAGCATATTTAACAGAAGCTGCTCGTCAACATGATTTACAAGTCTATTTCCCCCCTTTAAAACTCTGTACAGACAACGCCGCGATGATCGCTTGTGCAGCCGCTGAACATTTTGACAGGGGACATCGTTCCTCTTTAAACTTAGGGGTGCAATCTCGTTTAGCGGTTACTGAAGTCATGAAATTGTATAATATGTAAATTTAAACTCAAAAAAATTAACCTTATATAAACATGACAGATATAGAAAAACTAGCTCGTCTAATGGCCGCTGATTTTAGCAATCAACAGCAAGCTTACGACAATCCTCCCTTTTTTGCCCATATTAGGGTGTGTATGCGTCCTCTTCCCTATGCAATTTGGGGAGAAACTGGTTTATTTTTAGAACAAGCTTATGATTTTATGCTTAATTCTCCCTATCGTTTGCGCGTAATTAAGTTTAGAAGCGTAGATAATCGAATTGAGTTAGAAAATTATAAAGTTAAAGAACAAGAACGATTTTTTGGAGCGTCTCGTAATCTAGAACTTTTAAAAACTCTGACACCAGACCAGCTGGAAAAACTACCTGGATGTGATATGGATGTTACCTGGACAGGCACTTGTTTCCAAGGCACAATCAAACCGGGAAAAGCTTGTCTCGTAGAGCGCAAAGGGAAAAAAACTTACCTAGATAACAGCTTTGAAATCGACGAACATAAACTGATCAGCTTCGATCGCGGTTTTGATCCCGAAACGGACGAAATGGTCTGGGGGTCGATCGCCGGACCATTTCATTTTACCAGAATTACTAGTTTTGCCGACGAAGTTCAAGTTCAATAAATATTCTCAGGGGTAACCGCTAAAAACTGGAAAGGCTCGGCTATCTCAAATTTTTCAGCGGTGTTACCGGCATATAATTCACCATTAGTTAAAGTTAACTTTTTCACCGGGTTTCCCGCTGTTAAGTCCAAATCATCTAGGTTTACCCAAAATAAATTGGTGCTGCGGGTCGATTCAAAATAATAGCATCTATTTTTGTGATCAGTTGCTGTACGCCAGATAGTTGAGGAGATATGGGGCTGTTCCGGAGTAGAAATACCTAAAGGGACAGAAACGTCGCGGATTACAGAAAACGCCGCGGCGATCGCCTCGCGCTGATCACTGGTTTGGGTTACCGCATTAATATAGAAAGAAGCACGGACAAAGCGATCGGCTGCCCGATTAGTCCCTGGTAACATGTTAGTACCACCAATACCCTGCCAATAGGCATTAAGTGCAATTTGTTGCTCATAGATTGGGGAATTGGTCATTACCTGATATTCACGGTTATGATGAATAACTAGTTTGCCTTTGATATACTCAAGAATTCCCGAATCTCCTGTAGCGTCAGAGAGAGATAGGTGTACTGTCCCAGGTTTACCCTCCGGACTCATGGTTGGAATTACGTAAAAAGGCTCTGTTTTCAATTCTTCTATTGCTTCAGCCACAGTGGCAAAATTATCAAGAAAATATTGCACCCAGACCGAAAGTGACATGGGTTTGCGAGGATCATTAGGTAGTGGCTGAGGATATTCTGATTCAGTTAAATAAAGCATATTTACTACCAAACCTTTTTCATTGATTCCATCTACCGAACCGTTTTCAAAAACCGAAGCTACAACACTACCATATTTAGAAGTCCACTCTAGAGAATTGGCCCCGGCTGCACTATTACGCTCCATCCCTCGTGGAAAAGCCCAGAGGTTGGTTTGCATATCACCGAGCCAGTCCATACTTCTTACTGTAATTATGGTATCTTTTGGTCCTAAATAAACAGCCCTGGTACAAGCTGAGGCTGATTTTGGCCAAAATATCATAACTATGCTGCACAAGATTATACTGATAATGATTATTGTCGACATTGTATCCTGCTCATTTTCATAATTAACTGTGTCAATACTTAGCTCTTTCTTGAGCAAAAGTCACTCACAGATACTAAAGTTAAACACTCCCGCTTATACTACTAGAAAAGTAATAGTGCTAATAGTACCAGATTTAATCTAACTTCTCAGACTGTATTGAAAACAGAGTAACCTAAACCACAAAGCGGGGAAACGCTTTTCTAACCAGAAACGAGATCGTTGTAACCAAGGCGTAAAACTACGTCCTAGTAGCCAATTTTTGCCAGCATCGAGAGTAAATCCTAGATAAGATAACAACCAACGCCCTAAATCGCGATAACCCGCCATCTCAACGATCCACCAGAGTAAGATTGGGTTATGTTGTGCCGCTTTTAAAGCTAAGCGAGTAAAAGTCAACCAATCTGTCCTATCTTTAATAAAGGTATCAGCAACCTTAGGGGGTTCATCAGCGAGTAAACCAAAAAAAGTATTTAACATCGCGTTAATTCTTTCTGGAGGTAAACTCTTCCCATTCGGGACCATCATCCCTTTAGAAAATAACCAGGTTACCGCAACATTACTTTGATAAGCCCTAATTAATTCTAAATCCTTGCCACTGAGAAAGTCGTATTTTAAGGCTGTGTCCAATAAGACCGTTAGACGACCTAAATTGCGCACCAAAGAACCAAAACCTGTAAAAATCAAAGGAGATTGTAAGGAAGCAGCATCCCCAATCAAGACTAATCTATCAAAAGCTACTCGACGCTCTTGACTACTGACGCTAAAATGTCCAGGTATATAACCAAAAGTCGGTTTTTTCCAGACCAACTTATCCAAATCACAACGGCGATATTCTGGCAAAATGCTAAAAAAGTCCTCGTACATCTCCAATAAGGAACCCGGGTTATCTGGGTGGACTTGGTGGTAATGAAATAAGTAGATAGTTAGATCCTGATTTTCACCAGGGAATAACTCCCAAATCAATTGACGTCCGCGGGAAATATCCCCGTGGGAATTGAGTACATCGCCATAATCACTATCCCAGACTTGGGGTTCAAATCCACTCTCAATCACCGCACCTACCGTCGGACAAACACTATCAAAAGTGCGATCGCCGTTCAATTGCCAAGCGATCGGGGACGCACTTCCCATAGCATCGACTAAAACCCTTCCTGTGGCTTTTTTTGTTTCTTTAGTACCTAAATGGATTAATTCCACCAATACCTGTTCTGAACTAGTATAAGCTTTAATAAACTCGGTTTCATCCCAAATTACCCCACCTGCGGCGATTAATTTCTCTCCGCACATTTTCAGCAGTTTTTCTGCATCTAGGGCTAAATTTAAAACCGTTGGTGTATGTAAAACTTTAGCTTTTAAATGGGGAGGATTATTAGCATCAAAAAACTTATTAAAACCGTCTTTATATTCTCTAGCAATAAGACTTTCTACTTCTTCAGCGGTAAATAAATTCAAGTCAATTAAACATTGAATCTCATCTCGCGAGATATTCCATTCTCGATT
>CALGKL010000020.1 GCA_937930495.1 uncultured Gloeocapsa sp. | reverse complement strand
AAATACGGTTCTTTACCCATAGCGATTCGGGAATTAGCCGGGAAAAAACGCGCCTTTATCGTGACAGATAAGCCTATCTATGAGATGGGAATGACTCAGGGGTTAGAAGAAGTCTTAGAAGAGATAGATATTAAATATAATATCTTCTACGATGTAGAGCCTGATCCTTCTCTAGATACCGTAAAACGGGGATTAGGGATGATCAATACCTTTAACCCTGATGTGATTATCGCGATTGGGGGTGGATCGCCTATGGATGCGGCTAAGATTATGTGGCTGATGTACGAACATCCGGAGATCGAATTTGAGGGGTTAGCGATGCGTTTTATGGATATCCGTAAGCGGGTATATGATTTACCATCTCTAGGGGAAAAAGCAATTATGGTGGCTATTCCTACTACATCGGGAACAGGATCAGAAGTTACCCCCTTTGCGGTAGTAACCGATCGCCGCAATCAGATTAAATACCCCCTCGCCGATTATGCTTTGACTCCAAATATGGCGATCGTTGATCCTGAGTTGGTCTTAAATATGCCTAAAGCTTTAACCGCTTTTGGTGGAATTGATGCTTTAACCCACGCTTTAGAAGCTTATGTCTCGGTATTAGCTTCAGAGTTTACCAATGGATTATGTCTAGAAGCAATTCGTCTGATTTTTAAATACCTTCCCGATTCCTATAACCAGGGAGCACATAATCCTAAAGCCAGAGAAAAAATGCACTATGCAGCGACTATGGCGGGTTTGGCTTTTGCTAACGGTTTCTTGGGTATTTGTCACTCTATGGCTCACCAATTGGGGGCGATTTTCCATATTCCCCACGGTTTGGCTAATGCTTTGATGATTTCCTATGTCATTAAATACAATGCCACCGATGCACCCTTTAAACAGGCGACTTTCTCCCAATACAAATATCCTAATGCTAAATGGCGTTACGCTCGGATCGCTGATTATCTCAACCTAGGAGGTAATGATGAGCAAGAGAAGGTTAATCTGTTGATTGCAGCTATTGAGGATTTGAAGCGTAAGGTTAATATACCTAGTTCGATTAAGGAGGTAATTTCTGAAAGTGAAGCTCAATTTTTAGCCAAACTAGATGAATTATCAGAACAAGCTTTTGATGACCAATGTACAGGATCTAATCCTCGTTATCCTTTGATTAGTGATTTGAAACAGTTATTCATCGACGCTTACTATGGACGTTTAGCCGATGAGTTTCCTAGCAATGGTAAAACTCCTCAACCCCAAACCGCCGAGGTTTAAATCTGTTTAATGATCAAGTAGTAAAATTTTAGCCCCCTATCTGGGGGTTTTGATTTTTAAAACTGTTCTTGATTTGACTCTATGATAGTTGGGGTAGTCCGAAAATTTTACAGGAACAAGATTATGAGTTTAAATATATATTTTCTTAGACACGGAGAAACTACCTATAGTTTGACTGGGGGTTACTGTGGTATTATCGATACCGATTTAACTCCAGAAGGAGCAGAAATGGCTCAAGCTTTTGCCCAAGCTTATCAATCTGTTCCCTGGACTGCTGTTTATTGTAGTCCTATGGGAAGAACCGTAGCTACAGCTAAACCTCTGTGTGAGGCGATCGGTCTAGAAATGGAGTTACGAGAGGGACTCAAAGAAATGAGTTACGGACAATGGGAGGGGAAAACCCCAGAATGGGTCAAAGAACATTATCTAGAAGATTATATCCATTGGATGACTGAACCCGCTTGGAATCCACCCACAGGAGGTGAAACAGCTGTACAAGTAGCTAGTCGGGCTTCTTTAGTAATCTCGGAAATCGAGAGTAAATACAGTGATGGCAATATTTTAGTAGTATCTCATAAGAGTACGATTAGGATTATCCTCTGTAGTCTGTTAGGAATTGATTTAGGACGTTACCGCGATCGCCTAGATTTATTGGTAGGGGGCGTCAGTAAGGTAAAATTTGGTATTTATGGACCAATGTTGCAAAGTTTGAGCGATCGCTCTTATCTGGATGAACGTTTACAAGCTCGTCGGGGAACTTAAACAATGAAAGGATTTATCAAACTAGTGATCACCACCATGATCTTGTTACCACTACTAACTCTACCTGTTCTAGGGGTAGATTACAATAAGGTAACTTTAATCGGTCACGATTTTTCAGGTCAAGACCTACGGGATGCTAGCTTTGATTTAGCTAGTTTACGGGAAAGCGATTTCAGTCACGCCAATTTAACTGGGGTACGTTTTTTCTCAGCTAATTTAGAAGCGGTTAATTTTGAGGGTGCTAACCTGACCGATGCTACCCTCGATTCAGCTCGTTTAAATGATGCTAATCTCAAAGACGCTATTTTGGTCGGTGCTTTTCTCAGTAACGCTAAGTTTTCTGGTGTCAATATCGAGGGTGCTGATTTTACCGACGCTTTAATTCTTCCCTATGAACAAAAATACTTGTGTAAAATCGCTAAGGGTACTAATCCTGTGACTGGACGTAATACTAGGGAGACTCTTTTTTGTCCTTAGTTATCAGTCTAAGGATAAGTTACCAGTTGTTAAAGCTAAACAATATCCAAGCATAAGTAGTAAATACCAGGATACCTACGCCGATCAAAGCGTTTTTTTGTTCGGCTAGGTATTTTTGTGATATTTCTATAATATATTTGAAACTAGAGCGACGTTCCTGAGCAAGTTCTGCCCTTAATTCTGATACTCTCAACTCAACCTCTGCTAAGGAGATTTTATCTTGCTGATAAGCAGATTCTAACTCGTCTAATTTGCGCC
>CALGKL010000019.1 GCA_937930495.1 uncultured Gloeocapsa sp. | reverse complement strand
TATAACTCATCACCTCATCAACTTCTGGCAATAATACTTGGGAATTAATCGGGGAAGTAGTCGAATCGCCATCAAATCTTAATCTTTTCAGAGATTGCCAAATACCTTGCCAGATATTATTATTTTGCCCAACTTTATTAGCCTGTTGAGAGATTAGCCTTAAAATATCTTCCTGTGATTCAATTCCATTTAAGTTAACTAAGGGATTATCAGGTAAATTAGAACCATTAAATAAATCTACCTCTAATACATTAGATTCCTCCTCTTGAGTCGGTAGAGTGATTGGACTTACTATAGTACCGGCTTGAACTTGAAAGCAACTTAATAAAGTTAAAGATAAATAAAATAATCCTAGGCTGATATTTCCTTTTAACTGCATAAGATAATCCCGGTAAATACTGATGTTTTTATTTTTAATATTATTTATTATAGAGCACTGCATTCCTCTCTAGAGTAAATTCTGCTTAAGCTAGTCTAGTTAAATTTTTTTAAAACGGCTTGGAATATTTAAGCTAAATTAAGTAGAATAAATCGCATATTTGCCTTAATCTAGGATGTGATATGGTTAGCTTATTGAATAACCTCTTTAGTCAAAAAAGTCAAGGAATAGGTATAGAAATTGCCGCGGACAAAGTCAACGTGGTACAAATTGTTCAAAAAGGGAATCAAAGAAAAGTCGGGAAATATATTAGCAAAGAAATCCCCGAAGGACTATTTCAAGAAGGGAAGATAACCGATTCTCCATCTTTAGCTGAGTTAATCGAAGATATGCTCAGAGAAGCAAAAATCAAAGCGAAAAGGGTAGCTAGTGCTGTCCCGATGCGAGAAGCGATTATTAGGATTATACCCATACCTGCGGAATTAAGTCCAGAGGAAAGCAGAGATTTAATTCTCAATCACGAAGCAGCACTATATCTACCCTATCCCCGGGAAGAAGTAGATTTAGATTTTACCCCCTTGATGAAATTTGTCGATGATGATGGGATCGAAAAAATCCGGGTGTTATTAGTAGCCACGCGAAAAGAGGTAACCGATATCTATCGAGAGACATTTAAACAAGCGGGGTTACACCTAGAGGTGTTAGAAATCAACAGTTTTTCCTTAATTCGTACCATTAGGGAGCAATTACGCCAATTCGTCGAGCAAGAAGCTGCTGTCTTAGTAGATATAGAATTTGACAATACAGAAATAGCAATCATTGTACAAGGAGTTCCCCAATTTTCGCGAACTGTTCCCATTGGGATATATCAACTACATACAGCTTTAGCTCAAGCGATGAATCTACCCGTAACCAGAGACATATCTTTATTACAGGATATAACCATACCTAATACGCCAGGAGATACCCAGGGAACAGGAGCAACCCATATTAACCCGGGAATGGCTTCTCTGTTAAGAGTATTAGGAGAACTCACCGAAGAATTAAGACGTTCTATCAGTTTTTATACCAACCAAGCCAATGATGTGGAAATAGCCCAAATCTTATTAGCCGGACCCGGAAGCGCGATCGGTCAAATCGATGAATTTTTTACCAATAAACTAAACTTACCTACAACCCCTATCGATCCGATTGTGGCATTATCCATCCAAATGGATCAAGAGGTAAACTCAATAGAAAAAGCAGGATTAGCAACAGTCCTAGGTCTAGGATTAAGGATGAGTGAAAACAATGTATGACTTAGATATTAATTTTCTCAAAGATCGCGCCCTCCAAGGGGAAATAGCCAAAGGTACTCTCAGCAAAAAAACCCAAGGAGAAGAAGAGAGTAAAGTACCCCTATATATAGGGGGAGCTGTTTTAGCAGCATTACCCCTAATTGCTTTAGGGCTTTTATTCGTAACTAACCAACAAAAAGAGAAGATAACCGCCGAAATCAGCCAAATAGATGCCGAAATCAAGACATTAGAAGCACAAAATGCCCAACTTAGTGATTTACAAACCCAGTTGACACAAGCGAGAGAGAATCGACAAGCGCTAGTAAGTGTGTTCAACCAAATCAAACCCATTTCGGTTATCCTGCAGGATATCAGCGATCAAGCTCCCGAAGGAATTCAAATTAACACCATTCAAACTAGTCAAGAACAAACAACTTCAGGGATTCCTCCAGTGACGATTACAATCAACGGGATTGCAACCTCATTTAATAAAGTCAATGATTTTCTCTTAACCTTACAACGTTCAGATTTTCTCAATAGAGCCAAAACCAGTATCGTATTTACACAACAAATTAATAATCCCAATCCAGTAGAAAATCTCGATGAGCAAAACCAAAATAATGTCAATATAGAATTGCCACCAGTGGTGCAATTTAGCATTGAGACTCAAATCAATAACGTACCAGCTTCAGAATTACTAACTCAATTAAATCAAAAAGGAGCAGTAGGTTTAGTCACCCGAATCAACACTCTTAAAGAAAAAGGAGCAATTGACTGATGAATAGTACTGGTGAATTTAAAACAATTGAAGGAACACAGAGTCAAGATACTGCCCAAAAAACCCAAATCTTTGGCATTACCATAACACCCTTAGTGGGGGGAATTTTATTAGGTTTAGTCGGTTTAGGGGCATTTTGGTACATCTGGAGTAGCATGGTCACTCCGGCTATGGAAAATAAAAAAAAATTAGAAGAGGATAGAGCACAAAAACAAGGACAACTCCAACAGTTAAAATCAGGGGAAGTAGATAAAAGAATCAGAGAAACCCAAGCCGAATTAGAGCGAGAACGACAGTTAGAACCCCAGGTTTTTGGTATGTTTAGTGATGAAAACTCCCTAGATACCATGTTATTAGATTTGCAGGGTTCTATTGAAGCCAATCAAGCCGAATTAGTAAGCTTTCAACCCGATGCAGCCGGAACATCAGTCGTTGCCGATGGTTCTCTAGGAGAGTTGGTCAATAACCGACTCAAACGTAAAACTAATACTGTAACCATCACGGGGACTTTTGGACAGACTCTAGGGGTGATTCAAGATATCGAGCGTTTACAACCCTTACTGTTAATCAAAGACTTTCAAACCCAAGTTAGTGAAAGTCCTCGTTATGTTTATCGACAAGGACAAATTTCGGTTCAGGGCGACACGATTTTGACTACTACCTTTAAAATCGATGCTATCTTACCACAAGATCCGGCTGACCTCCCCCAACCCGAGCCAGAGCCCGAACCAGGACAAGAACAAGAACAAGGAAAATAAAACCCTGCAAAAAAGAATAATTAGATAACTTAGCAATTTTGAGGAGTGAACAATGGTCAAAAAATATACTAACCTAGCCCTATTGACAGGAACAGTAGCGATGTTGGTTAACCCTCTACCGATCAATGCTGCTCATTTTCGCCAGGAAACAGAACAATCTCAGCCTCAGGGTATGATTCTTGCTCAAGATGTATTAGTCCCGAATCCCAAGATTGTTATCGAGGAAAATC
>CALGKL010000018.1 GCA_937930495.1 uncultured Gloeocapsa sp. | reverse complement strand
AACCTCAATAAGATCCAAGCAGCTAAAGAAGAAAGTACTAAATTAGACGCAGCTTATGCTCTTTTAGAAACAGGTAAATTAGAGGACCTACTGACCGCCATTACCGAAGCCGAAAAAGTAGATAATAGTAGCCTAGCTTATCAAGAAGCTCAAGAATTAATTAGTCAAGCCAATAATCAAATCCTGAAATTAATTGAAACTCAAATAGACCAACAAGATTGGCAAGGTTTAGAAGCTACCCTAGCGCAAATCTCATCTGATTCTAAATTTAAGGAAAATTTCTCCGATTGGTATCAGTTGGCTCAAGCGGGGACAAGGGCTAACCGGGGTACAGTAGAGGATATCTCCGCAGCGATTACCCTAGCTTCTCAGATTGAGGCGAGAAGTCCAGTTTATTATGAAGCGCAAAAGTTGGTTAATCGTTGGGAGTTAGAGGTAAAAGATGTAGAAATTCTCACCGAAGCTAGGGATTTAGCGAAATCAGGGACTAAAGAAGATTTAACAGCAGCTATATCTAAAGCTAGTGAAATTTCGGCCTTTAATCCTCGTTATCAAGAAGCTCAAACCGAGATCGGTAACTGGAATCGACAAATTTATATCATTGAGGATCAACCTATTTTAGAAAGAGCCCAAAAATTAGCTAGAGGTATAACCCTAGAGGCTTGGCAAGAAGCTATTACTCAAGCTAGTCTGATTAAAATTAATCGCCCTCTCTATCCCGAAGCCCAAAAGGTGATCGCCCAAAGTCGTTATCAGATCGAAATCACTCAAAATCAACCTCTACTCGATGAAGCGATTCGTCTAGGTAATCAGGAAAATTGGACAGAGGCGATCGCTGTGGCGAGACGGATTCCTAGTGGTAGAGCACTTTACCCCGAAGCACAAGAAAAAATCAATCTCTGGCAAACTCAAATTAACGCTCAAGATAGCCTTCAGGAAGCTTATCGTCTCGCTGCTACTAATCAGGTACGAGATTTGGCTAGAGCGATTGAATTAGCTAATCAAATACCTAACTATACTTCTGTGGCTAAAGCTAGTCAAGAAGCGGTTAAAAAATGGTCAGAGCAATTATTTGCTATAGCGGAGGATACAGCTAACTATGACCTATCTGAGGCTATAGAAATTGCTAATTATATTCCTAGAAATACTCCTGTCTATAACTCAGCGAGAACATATATCGAAATTTGGCGGAAAAAACAAAATCGTTCCACCCTTGATTTTTCTGATTCCCTTTAAAAGAAGATTAAACTTGAGATTGATGAGGATTGTATTGATTCATGGCTTTTTCGAGCCCATCTTGGAGAGAGACTTCGATCGCTTCTACGCCTAGTTTAATGACCGATTCAATTACAGGTTTTTCTTCGGGAGTAAATTTACCCAAAACGTGAGATACGGTGTTGTCAGTAAGGCTAGATTTACCAATACCAATCCGTAACCGGGGAAAACCTTGACTACCCAAATGAGCGATAATTGATTTCATCCCGTTATGACCACCCGCTGAACCCGATTTTCGTAAGCGGAGACGACCTACGGGCAAATCCAAATCATCATATACTACTAAAATACTTTCAACGGCTAACTTATGCCAATCAAATAAGGCTCTAACCGATTGTCCTGAGCGATTCATATAGGTTAGGGGTTTGAGTAGTCTAACCTGTTGACCTCCTTTGGCGATTCCTTGAGCGATCAATCCTTGAAAGCGTTTTTCTTCTTGCCAAGATAATCCCCATGAATCAGCACAAGCATCTACCACCATAAAACCGATATTATGGCGAGTGTCTAGATATTTGGGTTCTGGATTACCTAAGCCAACAATCAGTCTTGGGTTCATAGTCAATTATGATACATAAAGTCTAAATTTTATTATTATGGGAAAGCAAATAAATGACAACAGAAACAAGAAAACAAGAAATTTCAGCCACAGAACCTGATTGGAGTCGAGAAAAACTACTCCGCTGGTGGAATCCTCAACGTCAACTTCTTAAATCCATTCGAGAATATCAAAAATGGCAAAAGCGCTGGGGTATAATTGGCAAAATGATTAGTAAAATTAACGTTATTGAACATCGTTTTTGGAGCGTGGTTACCGGTGCTGAAATCCCCCTTAATTGTCAGATAGGCGGTGGCTTGATGATTACTCATCCCAATGGGGTGGTTATTCATCCTACGGCATCTATTGGACCAAACTGTTTAATCTTACAACAAGTTACGGTAACTGCTAACGTTAAAATTGGTGGACACGTAGAAATTGGCGCAGGGGCAAAAATACTTAACGGTGTTACCATTGGCAATCACGCCAAAATAGGTGCTAATGCAGTAGTTCTTTGTGATGTACCCGATGGTGCTACGGCGGTTGGCGTACCCGCAAGAATAATTGTTAAGGGTTAAAAGTGATTTGGGGTTTGTTTTACTATCCTGGGATTAAGGTCAGGAGAAAAGGGTCTGTAATCCCTAACTCCGAACCCCTTCTCTTAGCTTTCTAACTTAGCTAAACGACTTTTTAACTCCTGATTTTCTTGTTTTAATTTGTCGATTTCTTGTCTTAACTCCTGAATTGCTTTGTCTGAACCGATTTTTTCTTGAACTTTGGTTTTAGCTTCAGCCGCGAGACGTTTGATTCTTCCGTCGGGGGATTGGGAAACTAAGGTGTCGAGAATCTCGATCGCCCCTGGATGTTCCATTTGTCCTAAAGCGGTAGTAACAGCTACCTGGGTGAGATAGAAGCTTTCTGAGGCTAGATCTTCTAGTTTTTGCCGGATTTTCTCCACTATTTCCTGATTTTGACCACTGGCAACCGCTCCTAAAGCGCGAATCGCCGCTAGACGCAGGGGCTGGGGGACCCCTCGGTTGGTGTATTCTAGGATACATTCAGCGGCTACCGATGAGGTGTTTAGTTTACTTAATCCGGCGATCGCGCCACTTCTGACTACTTCATTCCACCCTGGTTGGGTGTTTAAAACTTCTTTGAGGAGTTCGATGACTTCTCCTTGCTGTGTTTGCAGGTTACCAACGACGATCGTTCCTAAAGATTTGGCGATCGCTGCTTCGTTGTCATAGCTACTATCTCCTTGGGATAGGAGTTGTTTGAGGGTGTTGTAACTCTGGGTTGTTTTAAACTTGGCTAAAGTTTCGATAACTGCGCCTCTGACTTGAGGATGTTGATCTTTCAACCCTAATAGTAAGGCATCAACAGCTTGATCTAGTTTAATTTTACCCAATTGTTTAGCCGCTTCTTTTCTTACTCCCCAAAAGCGATCGCTAGTTAGGGATTCTTGTAAAGCAGCGATGGCTTCTAAACCACCTTTTTTGGCGATCGCTATACCCGCATAAATCCTGCTAATGGGATCTGGATCTGATTTTAGTTGTGCTTTTAATTCGGCTAGGGGATAATCTAGACTAACGGTTTTGAGATAATTATTCCCGACATCAAAGCTAATAAAATCGGGTTTTTTCTCTAAGGGAAAATAAAAATTCTGTTGTTCTTCTTGCAGATTGAGAGTTACGGTTTTTAATTGTACCTCTTCTCCTTGGACATAACCAAAAGCTAGGGGAATAGTTAGGTTAAATAACTCTTTAGGATTATCTTTAGCTTGGGTTTGGGTTATTTTCACTTCAGCGAGGTTATTTTTGCTATCCCAACTGTAGCCAATTTTGAAATCGGGATGACCACCTCGAAATACGTATTGATCAAATAGAGGACTCAGGTTATAGCCTGTAGTTTTTTCAATTGCTCTTAATAAATCGATAGTTTCGACGGTTTGATGGGCATTATCCTTAATAAATGTCTGAATCGTCGCGTCAAACAACTCATCCGTTAGGAGCGTGCGAATCATGTGATAAACACAAGCGCCCTTTTCATAGAGATGGCGATCGTATAATTCGATCGCTTCTCGATAGACGTTGGTTACGATGGGACGACGATAGCGGGATGAGTCTTCCTGTAAATAACTTCTCGCTTCTCCTAAAAGATAATAGGCTGCATCATCTTTACCATATTCTGACTCTGTCCAGAGTACCTCAGCATAGGAAGCCATACCTTCTTTTAACCAAGCGTGGGACCAATGTTTAATGACTACTAAATCACCAAACCATTGATGGGCTAATTCGTGTGCGACTAAACTTTCAGTGCGTCGGTTATCTGTAGCTGCTTTCTCGTCTAAAAGACAGCGATCGGTTAGGATCGTCGTAGAGGTATTTTCCATTCCCCCGAAGATGAAATCATCTACACAAACTTGAGCATATTTAGGATAGGGATAGGGATAACCAAACTTTTGGCTAAAAAATTCGATCATCCTTGGTGTTTTGCCCATACTGCGTTTAGCATCTTCTTCCCGTCCTTTTGCGACATAGTAGTTGACGGGTATATTTTGCCATTTATCCTCAATTACGGCAAAATCTCCGACAGCGAGAGTCATCAGATAAGTGGGATGTACTTGTTTTTGTAACCAGTGATAAATAGTCTCGTTATCCTGACTTTCTGTGGCGATTAATTCACCGTTGGAGATAGCTAAATAGGGTTTAGCTACTTTGACTCTAATTTCTGAGGTAGCTAATTGTCCAGGATAATCAAAACAGGGAAACCAGTAACGGGAGTCTTCGTCTTCTCCTTGGGTCCATACTTGGATAGGTTTGTCTGGATAATCTGGTTCTGGTTTGATAAAATAGATACCTCGTTGGGGTTTGATGACTTGATAGGCGATCGCTAGAGAAATGGTTTCTAAACTGGTAGGTTGTAACAGCTTAATCTGCAGTTTTTCCCCATCGTAATCAAAGGGTTGACTGATACTATCGACTAATACTGAGTCTATTTGTAAATCTACCGCATCGAGACTTAAGGTTTCTATCCCACGTCGTAGTGGTTTTAGGCTAAGATAACAAGTTCCTTTTAAGCTTGCTTCGCTAAGATCTAGACTGATATCCAAAAAAATATGTTCAACTTTTCCAGGGCGATCTGGATTGTAGTGCGGTTTTGCTCCTGGTAATTCAAAAGATTTATGTTGTTTTTCGTTGACGTCTCTATTCATAGATTCACAAAAAAAGCGGTTTAACTTTAAACCGCATACTCCTGATTCTATTTTACCTTGGAGTTTAATTTAATCCTGAAGCATGTTTAGTATTTTTACATAATCTTATTTCTGTCCCCTGATGATTCCAGTGTACTTGGTCAAAAATCTGGTGTAATATACACATACCCCGACCATTTTCTGCTTCTTCTGAGGGGAAACCTCCTTCTTCTAGATTAAGTTCACAGAAACATCGGGTATTAAACCCACAACCTTGATCCTTGATTATCCAGGAGTATC
>CALGKL010000017.1 GCA_937930495.1 uncultured Gloeocapsa sp. | reverse complement strand
TATGGAGAAAAGCAAATGGCATCAGGAGTAAATTATACAGAAATATACGAACAGGCAGAGAAAGCTTATCTAAACGGTAATTATCAGCAAGCAGCTTCAATAATTGACCAAATGGTGCAGGAATTTCCTGAAGATCCCAGCGTTCTGCTTCTTAGAGGTCATATTTATTGTTATGGATTACAAGATTATGAAATAGCTAAACAACAATATCAACTAGTTATAGAATTAACCGATAAAGCAGATTTCCTCAGTTTTGCCAAAGATGGTCTCAGAAGGATCCAACAAATGTGCGATGACTCAGAACCTACCCAAAGCACTATGGGAATTAATAGCGCTTTTAATCATCAGCGTACAGGGAATATTTATGATGAGCCAACCTCATATCAACAATCTCGCTTTAGCGAAGCCTTTGGTTTAGATAGTGATCCGAGTACTCCTTATGCCAAAGCGCAAAAACTAAACGAAACTAATAATTATACTAACCCTTTTGGGAATGACGAAGAGATGGAAACAGAGCATAATTGGCAAGAAACCATCGAGCGCAAAACCTCAGAATACCCCTTTTTTGAACCAGAAGCAATATCAGAAATCAGAGAAGATTTAGAAGATGTCGAAGATGAAGAAGCACCAACATTTGTCGTCTCCTCAGCATTAGAAGAAATGCCCTCATTCGAGGATATTTTTGAGGAACATTTAGGCTCAGACAACGATTACAGTTCAGAATTAGACCCTATAGACGATAATATGGCAACTAGTGCCCTCAAAAGGGAATTAGCCGAAGAGATCTCGGGCAATTTAAGTTCTTTAGAAGATAGAGACTTTTCCCAGGACTTACCAGATTCAGGATTATTTGAAGATTCCCCAGAAGATGACGACGAAGGTACAGTTAACTTTGACTTAGAAACCGTTAACCGAACACAAATTCCCCACCAAGCTAAATTAAGAGAACCAAAAGAGAATATAGTCACAGGCTTTGTAGGCACTAACGAAGTTTTAGCTAAACCAAGTAGTGAAATTAAATTGGGAGCGTTAGGACCATTTTTTAATGCCCCTATTAGAAGCAAAGAATTAGTCAAAGCAGGAATCGTGGGAGTGGTATCAGCTCTCGCGGTTATGCTGACAGGGATAATGACCACAGGAGAAGAAACAACAGAACAAGCCCAGACCAGGATTTTTCCCCTAACAGGATCAGGAAGTTTGATTACCCTAGTGGCAGGATTGACAGGATTTAGTAGTAGCTTACTCTTAGGAGAATTGATCAGTAGAGAAGTTAAACGCTATAAACAAAATTTACTCATTCAGTTCAACGCCGTTTGTCAGGGAGATTTAAACGCTAAAGCCACAGTCTATTCCGAAGATGAATTCGGAGAAATAGCCTCCGGATTTAATCAAATGATGAGAGTAATTAATACTACCATCACCGAAGCCCAAAGAAGATCAGAAGAGACAGAACGCGATCGCGAAGACTTACAACGTCAAGTAATTCGTCTCCTCGACGAAGTAGAAGGAGCCGCCCGAGGAGATTTAACCGTTAAAGCCCAAGTAACAGCAGACGTATTAGGCGCAGTAGCCGATGCTTTCAACCTGACTATCGAAAATTTACGAGAAATTGTTCGCCAAGTAAAACAAGCAGCCCAACAAGTACACCAAAGCTCCACCGATAGTGAATCATTCGCCCGTAATCAATCCAGTGACGCTCTGCGCATGGCCGAAGAATTAGCCGTCACCCTTAACTCAGTGCAAATGCTCACCGAATCGATTCAGAGGGTAGCCGAAAGTGCTAGAGAAGCAGCCGCCGTAGCCCAATCTTCCGCTTTAACCGCTAGAAAAGGTGGAGAAGCGGTAGAAACCACCGTAGCAGGTATCTTACAAATTAGGGAAACAGTATCAGAAACCACCCGTAAAGTTAAACGTCTAGCGGAAGCCTCTCAAGAAATCTCTAAAATCGTCGCTCTGATTAATACTATTGCCTCTAGGACTAATTTACTCGCTTTAAACGCTTCGATTCAAGCAGCCAAAGCAGGGGAAGCAGGTAGAGGTTTCGCCTTCGTAGCTGACGAAGTTAGACAGTTAGCCGATCGCTCCGCCAAATCACTGACCCAAATCGAACAAATCGTTTTACAGATTCAAAGTGAAACGGGCTCTGTAATGACAGCGATGGAAGAAGGATTACAACAAGTATTTGAAGTAACCGAAAAAGCTGAACAAGCTAAAGGTGCCCTCGAAGATATTATCCAAGTAACTAATCGTATTGACTCTTTAGTCCGTTCGATTTCAGCAGATACAGTAGAGCAGAGAGAAAATTCCCGCGCTGTCGCCCAAGTAATGCAATCAGTTGAGTTGACAGCCCAAGAAACTTCTCAAGAATCCCAAAGAGTCGCAGGTTCACTACAAAATCTAGTTAGCATCGCTAAAGACCTACTCTCCTCGGTAGAACGTTTCCGCATTGACCAAGATAATAAAATTTAGACTAACTTATAACCGCAACTAGAACAAAAGCGATCACCCTGATTTACTCGAGCACCACAACTAGGACAAAAACTCTTACTGGTAGAATTACTAATTCCCATATTCATTTCCATATTACCCATTTTCATACTCATTCCCCCCATCGGTTGCATTGGCTGCATTGGCTGCATTGGCTGCATAATACTCTGAGGCATTCTCTCAATTTTTTGCATAGGTAACACCCGAGCATTAGTCATCACACTAGTTTGATTACCCTGAATTTGAATAATTTGTTCTCCATTAGCAGTAAAGATTTTCAGGACTACATTAGCAGAATTTTGTAATATTTCAGGTGGTGCCGTCCAAGGACCAGTAGTAAAAGAATTAGTTGCTTGTTGTTGTTGTCCGGGACTACTACTAACGATTGTAAAAATAGTTTGGTCATTTTGATTATCTAAATAAACCAGTTGACCTGTTCCCAGTTCAGATACGTAAGGCATAATAACTGCTATGACAAAAATTAACCACTGTTTTAGTCTAACCTAAATGAAAAAATTAGCGATTCTCTTAATGATAGGGGTGATGCTCAGTCTGCTTTTATCGCCAAAAAGTTACTCTCAAGCCAAAAACGAACTCAGGGGAGTATGGCTAACGAATATCGATAGTGATATCCTATTGTACCCCGAACAAACCGCCAACGGTATTAATAGACTAGCTCAATTGAATATTAATACCCTTTATCCCACGGTTTGGAACTCAGGTTATACCCTTTACCCTAGTCAAGTTACCAACAAAACCATTGGTAAATCTATTGACCCTAGTTTAACCCCACCAGAGCGAGATATCCTCCAAGAAGTCATTGACTACGGACATAACCAAAAAATGGCGGTAATCCCCTGGTTTGAATTTGGCTTTATGGCACCTAGTGAATCAGAATTAGCTAAACTTCATCCCCAATGGTTAACTCAACGTCTCGACGGTGACACTATCTGGTTAGAAGGAAATATCCATCCCCGCGTCTGGTTAAATCCCCTCCACCCCGAAGTACAACAATTCATCACCGATTTAGTCGTTGAAATTGTCAGTAAATATGATGTAGATGGGATCCAATTTGATGACCATTTCGGTTATCCCGTGGATTTTGGCTATGATGATTGGACCATTAACCTATATAAACAAGAACATCAGGGTAAAATCCCACCTCCAAATCCTCAGGATTCAGAGTGGATTCGTTGGCGTGCTGATCACATTACCCAATATATGGAACAATTATTTAAAACTATCAAAGCAGCTAACCCCAAGGCGATCGTTTCTGTTTCTCCCAATCCCCAGGGATTCTCTTTGAATCAATATCTTTTAGACTGGGAAACCTGGGAAAGAAAAGGCTTAATCGAAGAATTAGTTTTACAACTATACCGTAATAATCTAAGTGACTTTAACAGAGAATTAAACCAACCCGAAGTTATCGCTGCCCGAGGGCATATTCCCGTCAGTATTGGTATTTTAACAGGACTCAAAGGACGTCCCATCCCCTTTACACAGATTGAAGAACAAATCGAAACAGTCAGAGAGCAAGAATTTGCAGGAGTATCCCTCTTCTTTTACGAAAGTTTATGGAATTTATCCCGAGAATCCCCCCTAGAACGTCTCAAAAACTTTAAAAGAGTGTTTTCAACACCAGTAGAACGACCAAAGTTAGGAACCCCTCACTCCTAACTCCTCACTCCCCTTAATGATACCATTGGTTAGAGACGACTCAATCGCTTTTACCTAGTAGATTATGCAAACTCTGGACAAACCTAATCAAAACCCCCCCACAGATCCGCTGCTAGATACTACCATTCACCGACGCAAAACACGACCTGTGCGAGTAGGAGACGTGATCATCGGTGGAGGACATCCCGTAGTTGTACAATCGATGATTAATGAAGATACCCTCGATATCGAAGGTTCAGTCGCTGGTATTCGGCGTCTCCATGAAAGCGGTTGTGAAATAGTTCGTGTCACCGTACCTAGTCTAGCCCATGCCAAAGCTTTAGCTGAAATCAAACAAAAACTAGCGCAAACCTATAAACCAGTTCCTCTAGTAGCGGATGTACATCATAATGGTCTGAAAATCGCTCTAGAAGTAGCTAAACACGTAGATAAAGTCAGAATCAATCCTGGATTGTACGTGTTTGAAAAACCTAAAGCAGATCGCCAGGAATATACCGAAGCAGAATTTACCGAAATTGGCGAACAAATCCGACAAACCCTCGAACCTCTAGTACTTTCTCTGCGAGAACAAGATAAAGCCATGCGTATTGGCGTTAACCATGGTTCTTTAGCCGAAAGAATGTTATTTACCTATGGGGATACACCCGAAGGGATGGTAGAATCCGCCCTAGAATTTATCAGAATTTGTCAATCTCTTGACTTTCATAACCTGATTATTTCTCTGAAAGCTTCTCGCGTTCCTGTGATGTTAGCTGCTTATCGTCTGATGGTTAAAAGGATGGATGAACTAGGTATGGATTATCCTCTACATCTAGGCGTAACCGAAGCAGGAGACGGAGAATATGGTCGCATTAAATCTACCGCAGGGATTGCAACACTATTAGCCGAAGGAATCGGAGATACAATTCGTGTTTCTTTAACCGAAGCACCAGAAAAAGAGATACCCGTCTGTTACAGTATTCTCCAAGCCCTGGGATTACGTAAAACTATGGTAGAATACGTCGCTTGTCCCTCCTGTGGTCGTACCCTCTTTAACCTAGAAGAAGTCCTCCACAAAGTCAGAGAAGCTACTAAGCACTTAACCGGTTTAGACATCGCCGTTATGGGTTGTATCGTCAACGGTCCCGGAGAAATGGCTGACGCTGACTATGGCTATGTAGGTAAACAAGCAGGTTATATATCTCTCTATCGTGGTCGAGAAGAAATTAAAAAAGTCCCTGAATCCCAAGGGGTAGAAGAATTAATTAACCTAATTAAAGCCGATGGTCGTTGGGTAGATCCCTAGAATCCCTAGAGAGGAGTTAGATGAAATGAGGGAATGATTATTGTTTCACTTCTCCTCTCTTCTCTAGTCCCTAATCTCTTAAAGTTCAACTTAGTAATTGTAATCTTATTTAAGAACTATATCTCAAAATAAACTGATTTTTTTTAGAATTAGCTTAGGTGAATTAATTAATTTTTTTCAAATAACTAAAGTTATTTTACTTTATATTAAAAAGTCTTAAAAAATTAGACTTCCTCTCAAAAAAGAATTATTATATAAACATAATTAATAGTTAAAAATAAATCAAAATAGCGAGGTAAAAATAAAACCAAATCTATATTTCGAGCCAAGATTTAACCGTAAAAATACTGAAATGGAGATGAAAACAATGGCTACTGAAGAAAAGAAAAAAGAAAATAGATTGCGTTTAACTAATCTAGCCTTATTAAGTGTAACAGCAGGAGCTTGGAATCTTTTGGGGAAAAAAGGTGTTAACGCTTTTACCAATGTCATGGGGGATGAAATCCTGAAAGTAATGGAAAAAGAAATGGGATTAGAAATCGCCGGTGAAGACCCCGAAACTGTTTTAATGGAAGTCAGTCGTATCTTTATCGATGAGTATGGTTTTGCTAGTGATATCGATATTGAAAAAATAGATGAAGATAATTTCCGCCTTAAAGTTCATAATTGTGTCAACCGTAGTTTTACTGATAAATTAACAGAAGCAGGAGTAGAATATCCCTACATTTGTCCCATCATGAACGCTAGTCGTTCAGCTCTAAAACGCATGGGTTATAAAGTACACGAAAATATCACTAAATGGTCCGAAGGTAAAGGCTCAATTATTGAGTTTAGTCGAGTTTAAATCCCAAGGGGCTGAGCCAAGATGAAAGATCCGATTATCCTCCCGAGCAAAAAAACCCTCTCACCCAGCGAGGATAGTTACTGGAAAGATTTACTGTATCGAGTTACAAAAATTGGTACAGAGTTAGAAGTAGCAATCCCCAAAAAAATCAAACGTGCGGTTTTTGAAGAAGAGATTAACCAAGCTCTCCAACCATCCCATAGTTTAGAGAAACTCGGTAGCAATGGAGTCTTGGACATTACACCAGAACATTGTGGGATCGAAATCAGAATCATTGGTCGTCAACCCCATTTTCGTAAACTTCAAGAACAATATACTAGAATCTTGCAAGTATTACAGGAGAAAGGCGCTCGTCCCAAAGCTACCTGTGGACTTCATTTTCACCTCTTAACCCCTGGTTTAGGAGAACCAGTACCCGAATTGATCTTAGCCAATCTCTGGAATTTAACCCGTCGTTACGCACCAGAACTCAAATTTATTACCTCCGGAGGAGAAAAAAGAGAAAGTCTCTGTCGTCGTCGCAATCATAATAGTCACCTGGAAATGGTCAATCTCTCCCCCGGTATGATGACTATGCAAGAGATTAAAACCGCTCTCAAACAAAGTCGTCGAGTACCAGAACATCAAAACTTTCTCAATCTCGAACATATTGACTTTACTGAGACAGGGGATCTTTTCCCTTTCCATGTGGAGTTTCGGTTTCCCGATGCTGATTTCTCTGCTACCTCGATTACCGCCAAAACTTTTCTCTTTTTAGCTATGCTTCTCAAAGCCGTTGACTTGAGTCAATATGGGGTGATTCACGTAGGTAAAGTACAACCCTGGCGACGTAAAGTGGAAATACTAGACCAACTGAGTAATAATGAAGGTAATCTAGCTACCAGTGATACCAGCGGTGTCACCGATGAGATGATTGAAGAGTTGCGACAAGGTTGTTATGAGTTGTTGGACTTATTAGCCCCTACTTTTAATCGTTTCATCGATAATCCTGCTTTAGATATCTTAACCGCTTTGGCTGAACAACCCATCTCTCTCATGCGTTGCGCCGGTTATGATTGGCCAGAGATAGAATCGATTTTAGTCAATAGAGCTAATCAAGATGAAATCGGCTTTGATGAGACCGATCGCCGTTTGATGCAATGTATAGAATTAGGCGAATGGGAGAATTTAGCTTCCCCCGACGCTTGGCGTTGGCACGCAGCCCGTAATCTCTATCTTACACCTCAAAGTTTAGAACGACGTCTCCAAGAATTGGATAAGCTGCGAGGATTATCCTGGGATTCCCGTCAAGGTAAAATGGTCTTTCAAAGCTAGTCAACCTTCGGTATTAATTAATTCTCAATGTGTGGAATAGCTAGTGTCTTTTTATACCCCCAACAGCGATCGCCTCAAGTCTGGGAGGGTATTCGGTCGAATTTTACCGCTAATCTCCTTTTCAACGAACAACGAGGAGAAGCAGCCACAGGTTTGGCTATAATTAATCTTAATGGTCAGACCTGGATTGACAAACAACCTCTTCCCGCACATAAATTCGTCAGTACTGAAACTTATCAAAATCTTTTACAAGAAATTAATCAAGATACCGTCCTAATCCTAGGTCATACCCGGTTACCCACACAAGGTACTCCCCAAGATAACCGTAATAATCACCCCCTACAAGCAGGAACAGTATACGGTATCCATAATGGACATATAGATAACGATCGCCTCTTATTTGCGCGTTGGGGTTTTGTTCCTCAAACCCAGGTCGATAGTGAGATTATTTTTCGTTTACTAGCAGATTGTAGCGATAATTGTCCCCAAGAAATGGAGCTTTTAGCTTTATTTAAACTCAAATTAAGTAATCTTGAAGGTAAATATACTTTTTTAGCTATAGATTCTCGTGTTCCCCAAAGATTATTAGTCGTTAAACACAATAACCCTATTTCCCTACACTATTGTTTAGAGTCTAATACCCTGATTTTTTCTTCTAGCTATATTTTTTTACGTAAAAGGTTTGGTAAAGCTGTCATCAATGAATGTTTACCTAACCATCATCTCGCTGTATTTAGAACAGAATACTTAACTGAGTTACGAGCTACTCCTTGGCAACTTTTAAATTTACAAGAATCTTAAGAAAAGACAAATTTTGCTAGTTAGTTAATTTGAGCAGATTTAAAATCAAGGAAAATTATGCAAGCATAAAAATGGGTAACTCATTATACATTAATACCGTAGAGCCAGATACAGGCAAAGCTTTAATAGCTCTAGGAGTCATTGAATTATTATTAAGAAAAACCTCCAAGGTCGGCTTTTTTCGAC
>CALGKL010000016.1 GCA_937930495.1 uncultured Gloeocapsa sp. | reverse complement strand
TGGGATAGCTTCTTCTCCAAAATCTATAAAGCCTTTGTCTGGCTACTTTTTACTCGTTTTGAGTTTTTGATGTTTAATAGATAATCGCTGTAATATCCTCATTTTTTTAAGCATAGTTAATAATGTTTAACCACGGAGAGGAGGACAATTCACTTGTAATCAACTGAACTAAAATTATTTAAGAACAAAGAAATTTAACTAAATACTTCCCTATTATCCTATTGTATATATTTATTAGAAAATCTTGTCAATGTTTTTAGAATAGTTTTTTGTCCATATCAGTACTTTTAGAATATATTTTTCCTATGTTATATTTATAACCCTAGTAATAATACCTAAGATATATTTACCTGGGGTTGAGCATAATTAGCAATAACTCATCTAGAGATATTCCGGCGACTTTTGCCATAGTAGGAATAACGCTTTTAGGTGCAAAGGAACAATATAAACCTGCTTCTAGAAACCAGGGTTGACCTTGGGGATCAATGCGAAAGTCAAAAAGACTATAATGACGACAACCCAAGGCTTGATGACATTGTTTAGCTACAGCTTGTACAGTAGTTGTAATCGGATCATCAGAACTAACGATCCAAGCTTTGATGTTATCTTTAGCGGTAAGAATTAAATCCCCATCGTCGGTTTGTTTGAGTTTATCAGCGTAACTACGAATTGGTTTATCTTGGGGATTGACTAAATATTCTTCTAAAGGTAAAGCTAATAATGAACCATCCTTAACGATAACACCACACCTAACTTCTCGACCAAGTTCGATATATTCTTCTACTAACACTTCTTGGGAATAGTTAAAAGCGTTTGTCAGGGCGATCTCATACTCAGCCACATCTCTAACTAGAGTTACACCTAGTGAATTATCAGCATTAGCGGGTTTAATCACTACTGGTGGGAGGAGAGTGGGGATATCTCCTAAACGGAGTAATTCCGAGAAAGGGACTTTTACCCCTGCACTAGCTACAATGGCTTTAGCCTTAGCCTTATGGGCGGTTATCGCCATAGTTTCAGGATTGTTGCCAATATAGGGGATCTTTAATAAGTCTAACAGAGAGCGATATTGGGTCATCCCGGGAAGACAAAACATCTGGGGTAAGACAAAGTCGATCTTCAAACTCATCAAATAGGCGATCGCCTCTGTAATCAGAAGCGGAGGAGAGTTAGCAATATCTTCCTGAGTTAGAGAAGGAGGAAAACGCCAGAGACGATCCGGTGTAACGTAAGCGATCGAGAATTTATAGTTAGGGTGATCAGCGAAAGCGGTCAGGGATTCTTGAGCGTAGAGACGAGATAAACTGGTATAAAAATCATTTTCAGCTGATCCTACTAAATGCAGAATATGCCATCTTGACATGAGAATTAATCTCCCCCTAGTTCTACTAATTTACCGATATTAAAGTCAATTCTGACCCAACCTTTGAACCTACGCAAATTATCCAGTAATAATAAGGTTATTTGCCAATGGGGTACGGTTAAAAAAGGTAGAGGATCATCAAATTGAAATAAAGCTTCTTTTCCCTGAGTTATTTTTCCTAACCAGGTTTGTAGATCAGCAAGAGAGCGAATTTCCGTTAAACGCCAAAGTTCATGATATAACCAGTAGGTAGGTTTACTCTCGGGTAAAGGAAAAATTGGTCCATTGTGGTCATCTTCTAGATAAGCTGTCGCCACACCGGGATGATTATAAAACATAGTAATAGCGGAATGGGTGCGAGGGTTACATTCAATGGGATAAACTTGACCATCGGGAGTCTCGATAAAATCAAAGGAAATTTGACCTGTGAGATTTAATTCCCCGACAAATTTACTCACCCAGTCTAAGATTGCTGGTTTCTCCACCTGTTGATAATTAACTTGAAAAGGAGAAGAGGGGGAACAACAGTGTAGTCTGATTTTCCCTTTACGTACGGTACTGTGAGTACAATATTCTCGACCTCTGATAAATTCTTGCATGATCCAGGGATTTTCGGCGCTAATACCCAGATTTTGGACGTAATCAGCCATATTTTCACAGGGTAAACGTCTTTTATCTAGACGAGAAACCGAGTCATAGTGGATACTTTTGAGAATATATTGACGTCCGTCGGTTGCAAAGTCGAAGTCTAAGACTTGTTGGGGGTTAGTAATCAAAAAGGATTGAGGTGCGGATAATCCTAAGGATTCGGCTTTTTGACAAAAGGTATATTTATTATCTAGCATCTGGGTCACTTCCGGGGAGAAGTGCATAACCTCACAGTAGTCAGAGAGTTTAGTTCCTGCTAGGGAGTCGTAATAACTAGCTACAGGACTAGAAACCGGGATAAATACGTCTATTTTTTCTTTTTTAACGATATCTAGTAGTTTTTGAGTATAATTATCCGGTTCTTTTTCTGGTACAGGTACTGTATAAAATTTACTCACCGCGCGGGAAAAACGATGACCTGAAAGCCAATATTTCTGGGTTTCGACGAGGATAACCTGATGTCCTGCTTGTTGAAAAGAACGAGATAGCTGTAAAGCTTTAGTCATCTTTCCTCCCGTAATCAGAATCCGTTTGGGGTTGGGAAGATGGGGAGATTGACGCAAGGGAGAAATTAGCCAACTCAATACTAGGGAAGTTAAGACAATCCCTAAATTCAGGGGTAGGGCGAGTAGGAGCAAAAGTATCGTTAAAATATTCTGTAATAAAGATATCATGGTGATACGTAAAGGTATTGGGGTGCGTTAGATAGATTAAACGCACCTTTTTTTTAAGACATTACTTACGTCGAATGAGCGTTAAACCATCCCGTAAGGGGAGTAAAACCTGTTCAACACGCTCATCAGCAGCGACAAGGTGATTAAATTGAGCGATCGCCTCCCCATTGGGGGTACGTTGTTGACTAGGTAAATAGGGTTGTCCCTGCAAAAGGGTATTATCTACACAGATGAAGCCACCAGGAACTAATAAATCCTTAGCCAAGATTAGTTGGAAATAATCGACGTATTCCCGTTTATCAGCGTCAATAAAGATGAAATCAAAGGATTCTCGAGCTTGAGCTAATTTAGCTAGGGTCTCTAAAGCTGGTGCTACTTCTACCTTAATTTTACTCCCGTGGGGGGATTGGGCAAAACAAGCTTGGGCAAATTCAGCTACATAGGAATCTACCTCACAAGCGAGCAGATAACCATCCTCTGGTAAAGCTTCAGCCATAGCTAGAGCAGAATATCCTGTAAACATACCAATTTCTAAGATACGTTTAGCTCGACTCATGTAGACCAAGAGTTTGAGGGTTTGTCCCTCGATATGTCCTGAGAGCATTTCTTGCTCGAGTTGACGTACCGTTTCACCGTCAGAAAAGCGTTTACTCCAATCTTCGGCTGCGGTTTTTTGCGCTAGATTAGCTAAAGCCGCCGACTCAGGAGTAGTACATTCTTCTAGGTAGGGGTCAATTCCTGCAGCTAGAGTGTAGGCTTGTTGAATAGCGGTGAGTAAAGAGGATGGAACTTGAGCTTGTTGAGCTTGTGCTAAAACTGCTTCTAGCTGTTGTACTAAAATCCCTAGGGGTGTTACTGGTCTTGGTTGCATACTGGTTATCCCTAGGCTAAACCTAGGTCACTGAGGTACATTTGTTCTCCTTGACCGGCGTTAGGTAAAGTAGAGCAATAGTCTTTATGTCTTTTTACCCCTGCTTCGAGAAGTTCAGCCGATACCTCTTGAGCGTAATCACAAGAACCAATACCTGTAGGTAAAGGCGCCCAAAGACCACCGTCTCCCCGTTTACGTCGCATATTTTTCTGTCCTGAGATCATTAGTTCCATATCTTCCAAGATAGGGTGATAGACAGCTAAACCAAGGGAACGACATAAAGCCACAATGCGATCGCGTTCTGTGGTGGTTAACCATCCCATCTCTACCGCTAAACTCGCACCAAAGGCCATCCCTATAGATACGGCATGACCGTGGAGTAATTTAGCCGCTGGTTCAAAACGAGGGCTCCAGGTATGACCGTAAGCGTGAGGTCGGTCTTGATACGTCTCGAACATATTTGTTCCCTCGTGCTTCATATAAGAAAATAGAGCGCGATAGATAACGTCGTCGGCGATCGCTTCTAATTCTTGGTCAGCGTTTACTGTGGCAAAATGGGTTTCTAATAAACGAGGACCGTATTTTTCCATCAACTCAAAGAGAATCGGATCATCGGTAACCGCCATTTTGATAATTTCGGCCATGCCGTTGCGGATATGACCTAGGGGTAAGGTACGGAAAAAGTGGCGATCTACCAGGGTTAAGACGGGAGGATGATAAGCACCGATGCTATTTTTAAACTGTGCGCCGTTGGTACAGGTGCGAGGAGAAGGTCCCGCATCTATAGCAGCGACGACGGTTGTTCCTACCATGACGTAAGGGGTGCGTCGGTGTTGCAGGGCGCAAGCTAATCCCGCCACATCACTGAGTACACCTCCACCTACGACTAAGACTGGTTCGTTGCGGGAAACGTCGCAACCATCTTTACCGAGAAAGTGGAGTAATTTATGAACGGTTTCGGGGGTTTTGTCTGATTCCCAAGCGCGACAGGATAATAATTCTAGGGGGATTTCGTGAACTTGGAAATAATGGCGTATTTCTTCTCCATAGAGTTCATCTACGGTTTGATCGACGATCGCTACGCAACGACCACGACGACTATAGATCTCCCCTAGGGTTGGGTTAGATGGTTTAAATACTCCTGTGACTAATTTAACTTCTGCTTCTAGGGTATAGCTCGCGGTTACTTTGAATGAGCGTCCATCTCCACTAGCGGCGATCGTTCCGTCTCCTGTGTACCATTCTGAGGTGCGATATCTTTCAGGATGACGAAATTGGATAATTTGCTCAGACTCCTGGGGAGTCAGCTTTGGGGAATTGCTTGATTTTGGTTGGGGTTGAGCTTGAACCATACTCGTACTCCTGTGATTTTATTTTAATTGGTCACAGCAATACTGTAATAAATTTTGACAAAAATGTAAAGTTTTATTAAAAATGTTAATCTAGGTATAATTGCTAAAATGTCGCTAAAATAACAAATTGCTCTTAGGAGTACAATGGGAGGGGATCGAGCTAAAACACAAATGAAAACATTTTCCTGAATGACGATAACCACACCACTATCTTTTCAACAAAGACTCGATGGATCTAGATTAACTCGGCCAATGTGGCTATTATGGTTACTATCGGCGGGTTTAATCGCTCTCGATGGGTTTGATTTCTTTATTATTGGTGTAGCCCTTCCCTTGATCGAGGAAGACTTTGGTATTAATGCTAGTCAAACGGGTATTTTAGCGGTAGCGGCGATCGCCGGTTCTTTGGTTGGCTCTTTGACTCTAGGTGCAATTACCGATAGGGTTGGACGTCAGTTAATGTTGATTGTGGATATTACCCTCTTCCTAGTCGCTTCCTTGGGTACTGCTTTAGCTTGGAATATTGAATCTTTGATCGCTTTTCGTTTTCTAGTGGGTATAGCTATCGGTGCCGATTATCCAATCAGTGTAGCCTATATCACCGAAAATGTCCCCGCACCCTTGAGGGGAAAAATGGTCATCAGTGCTTTTAGCTTTCAAGCTATAGGAGCTTTATTGGGTGCTTTGGTGGGGATTGGGGTAATCTGGAGTTTTGAACAAATTTATCCTAATTCCCAACCTTTAGTACAATATGGTTGGCGTTGGATGTTGGCAGTAGGGTTATTATTAGCGATCCTCATCGCCGTATTACGATTCCAGTTTTTATTAGAAAGTCCTAGTTATCATATCGCCAGGGGAGAATACCCAGAAGCTTCTCATGCTGCTTCTATTTTGTTGAATGAGTCTATAGAAATTACTCCAGAAACTGAGCCAATTAGTACTAAACCTAAATTAAATTACAAAGCTTTATTTAGCAAGGATTATCGACGTCAAACCCTTTTAGTCACCATTCCTTGGTTTTTGCAGGATATTGCTACCTACGGTATTGGTATTTTTACCCCAGTTATTATTACTGTTTTAGCTTTTGCTGCAGAAACCGATGTGAGTACCCAAACTATCAATGGTGCTATAGGCTCAGCTTTTGTCGATTTATTCTTGATTTTAGGGTTTATTGTGGCGATCGCTTGTGTCGATGTGGTCGGACGTATTCCTCTACAGATTATCGGTTTTTTGGGTATGGCTTTGGGATTAACTATCTTAGCGATCGCTAGTTTAGCGTCTACTGTAAATATCTGGTTAATCTTTACTGGTTTTATCCTCTTTAACCTGTTGATGAATGCAGGTCCTAATTCTACGACTTTTTTACTTTCAGGGGAAGTTTTCCCCACAGCTATCCGCGCTAGTGGTGCGGGTTTAGCCGCTGCTGTAGCTAAAGGAGGTGCAATAGTTGGTACTTATGCTCTTCCGGTGTTGAAAGAATCTTTAGGTGTGAGTAATCTATTATTTATTCTAGCTTTAATTTGTGTTTTAGCTGCGGGATTAACCTATCTTTTTGCTCCTTTGGAATTCGATGAAGGCAAAAATATTTAAAATAAAAATATAATCATTTGGCCCTAAAAAATGACAGATTTAGGACAAAATATCAACGCTGGAGAAGTTTTGACTACTTATACAGTAACTAGCAATAGAGATAACGGAGAAGGATCGCTACGTCAAGCTATAGAAAATGCCAATACCACAGAAGAACTAGATCTAATCGAGTTTGATTCATCTTTAGAAGGAGAAATAATAAGTCTTACTTCCGGAGAATTAGTAGTTAAGAACGATTTAATTATAACTGGTTTAAGAAGGGAAAAATTAACTCTAGATGGAGGAGGTAATTCCGGAGTATTTATTATTAGTAATCAAGATGGTGAACCAGATTATAGTTCACAA
This sequence comes from uncultured Gloeocapsa sp., assembly GCA_937930495.1. Taxonomy (GTDB): domain Bacteria; phylum Cyanobacteriota; class Cyanobacteriia; order Cyanobacteriales; family Gloeocapsaceae; genus Gloeocapsa. Next base: position 352 of record CALGKL010000016.1, on the reverse strand, counting down.
ATTGATGTTGTGATTGCAGATTTAACTATTACAGGAAGTGCCAATAATCACGCCATAACTAATAAAGAGAATTTACACCTTAACAATACTATTATCTCTGGTAATACCTCTGGATTTAGCGGTGGAGCTATTTATAACTATGGCAGAGAAAATAACTATGGTGGTTCTCTTTCCGGTATAATCGGTGCAACTCTGACCATAACCAATAGTATAATTTCTGATAATACCAGTATTAATGGTGCAGGTGGTGGTATTGCCAATAGTGGGGACCTAATTATTAACAATACGATTATCTCTGGTAATACTGCTCAATATGCAGGAGGAGGTATTTTTAATTCTCCAAGTGGTAGTG
>CALGKL010000015.1 GCA_937930495.1 uncultured Gloeocapsa sp. | reverse complement strand
GACGTTGTCGTGTTGCCGACGTGTCTAGATGGATGTCCACAGCCGTAGCACAAGGCTATCAAATTGCTAATAAAGGTTTAATCGCCCCAGGTTACGACGCCGATTTAATCCTAGTAGATTTGAACACCTATCGACCCGTATTGCGTGAAGAATTATTAACTAAATGTAGATGGAGTCCATTTGAAGGCTGGAATCTCACCGGCTGGACCGTATTAACCATGGTCAATGGAGAGATCGTCTATCAAAACGGTAAAGTAGATACCAGTAAAAGAGGCAAAGCTTTGAAATTTGCTTAGAATAGAGACAGAAATCCTTTGAGGTCAGATGATCATGGCAGGTTTAGGAGATTTAGTACAAAAAGCGATCTATCTCGGGATCGGGATAGCTGATTACGCTGCTGAAAGAGCAGGAGTGACTTTTCAAGAGTTGAAAAATCAAGCTCAAAAAATTGCTGATGAAATGGTCGCCAGAGGGGAAATGAGTGTGGAAGATGCACGTAAATATGTCGACGAATTAATCAAACAAGCTCAAGACTCTAGCCCAGAATCAGAAGCAACTAGTCAATCTAGGGAACCTCGACGCATCGAAATAGTTAGCGATGACGAGTAGAATAGTAAAACAAAACAGAGGTAATAATGAAAGATTGGTCAGATGAAATCTTTATCGCTTTAGAAAAAACCTTCAAAGATTTCGAGCAATTATCCGACAAGATCTCCGAATGGGTGGAAACCGTCACCGAAGAAGTAGCCGAGGAAATAATCGAAACGGTAGATTTTATCGTTGAACAAATCGATATTTACCTACCGACAGAGATCGAAGAATTTTGCCGAGACGTGTTTCAACCCTTGCTCGACCTCGATGACGGTTGGGAAAGAGAGCAAAATAGGGAGAATCAGAATTCTTGGAGTAATCCTTTTACAGATGATTATTACTGGAATCCTAGGATCGAACCAAGTGCAGATTTTCACCCCGCCTGTATTGGTTGTGTTAACTATCACGGCCGCGTGTATAACGGCAATATTTTAATCTGTGGAATGCACCCCTATGGTTGGGAGACAGAAAATTGTCCCGATTGGGAGAATCAAGGCGAGGAAGATTAGAGTAATTTAGACTGGATCAATAAACATAAAATGACAAATAAACTACTCAATAATCGTTATCGCATTCTAGAAACTATCGGTAGAGGAGGCTTTGGGGAAACGTTTATAGCGATAGATACCCATATGCCTTCAGAGCGTAAATGCGTCATTAAACAGTTAAAACCAGCGATTCAACCGCCAGAAGCTTGGGTAAAAGAACGTTTTCAGCGAGAAGCAGCTATTTTAGAAGCATTAGGGGATAATAATCCTCAAATTCCCCGTTTATACGCTTATTTCGCTGAGGGAGGAGATTTTTATCTAGTACAAGAATGGATTCCAGGAATTAATCTCAAACAAAAAATAGCCACAGAGGGAGTATTAACCCCAACAGAAGTAACCAAGATTTTAGTCAGCTTACTACCAGTTTTACAATATACCCATAAGCAAAAAATTATCCATCGAGATATTAAACCAGAAAATATTATCCTGCGCTCAAAAGATAACCTACCCGTCTTAATCGATTTTGGTGCAGTTAAAGAAGCAATTATTACCCAAGCTAATCAACAACAAAACTCAGTATCCATTGGGATCGGGACACCTGGTTATATGAGTTCAGAACAAGCCGCCGGTCGCCCTGTGTACTCCAGTGACCTCTATAGTCTAGGCTTGACCGCAATCTATCTGTTAACGGGTAAAACTCCTCAAGAATTGCCTGTAGACTCCCAAACAGGAGAAATACTCTGGAGACAACAAGCACCAGAAATACATTCTAACCTAGCAGCGGTAATCGATCGCTCCATTCGCTTCCATCCTCGCGATCGCTTCGAAAACGCCCAAGAAATGCTCCAAGCTTTAACTCCCCAAAATTCGGCTTTAGAGTCCCCAACTCACGTAGTGGCACCAGTAGCTCATAATAGTAGCCAAAAAGAAATACCCACAGCTGGTACAGTAGTTGTGAACCATCCCTACCTGAAAGAATCCCAAAGCAACCCTTTTAAAATAATACTCTGGTTATTACTCCTAGGGGGAGGAATCACCCTCGGAGCGATCGCCCTGTTGATTAGTTTACTCCTTTCCCGTCCCCAATATCGTCCCACGGTTACCCCTGAAATATCACAACCAGAGATACCAGTAGTCAACCTACCCCCCTTAGAACCCCCTCAAAGCGGTGATTTAGAACCCTTCGCCCCAGCTATAACTATACCCGAAGACGTAGCCGAAACTAAGCCCACACCAGAGGAACCCCCAGTTGTAGAAGCAAATCCCGAACCTATTGCGGTTGAAGATGTGCCTATCTTTACCCTAGGAACAGAAAAGGAACAAGTGTTAGCTACCCTCGGAGAACCAACCTCCCAAAACAGGGGTTATTGGCATAATACAGTAGTTTGGACTTACCGAGATTTAAGCCCAGGAGTAGAGGTTAAATACACCTTTGATACTGAAACGGAACAATTGCGTCAGAGTGAAGCGATTTTTAACAATGGAGCCAATTTAGAGGTCATGGCTGAGACCCTGAATATGTTATTAGGCGGAGAAACACCTAATTCTATCTTTGGAGCACTAGAAGCAGTATATCAGAATCAAACGGATTTGCGCTCTTTTAATTATCAAGATAAACGGGGAATGATTAGAAGAGATACTAAAGAAAAAATTAATATAATTATTTCGGCATCTGATTTTAATTAAAATTGCTATGAGTATATCTCCCGATAGTGACCTAGAGACGAATAACCACAAGGCGACTAATCCAGAACCAGTTAAAACTACCTCAATCAAGGAGTCTTGGCATTTACCAAAACTACCTCAAAAAACGAAAATCTCTATCCCGAATCGTTCTTATTCCCGTTTAGGGATTCTCCTGTTGGGTTTAGTCCTGATGGCTTTGGGATTGAGCTGGAAGGTGGTTTGGTTAGGTTTACCTGGAGCTATTTTTTCCCTACTGTTATCCGTAACCATTATTCTTCCAGGTTTGAAGGCTTGGTTGTTAACTTATCTGACTCCTGATGAACGTCGTACTCTCGCAGGGTTTGTGGGTTTTGTCTTCGCTCTGTTGGGATTATTTAAATATCTAGGGGTTTATCGAACTATCAGTCGTTGGTTAGATACCATCAAATGGGATGAATTTGGTTCATGGGCTGAATGGTTTGGCGCTTTTGGACAGATCTTAATCGCTGTACTAGCAGTCTATGTGGCTTGGGAACAATATGTTATCTCCCGTGATTTAACTATTCAACAAAATAGAATTACGCAACAACAAACCATCGACGCCTACTTCCAAGGTGTCTCAGAATTAGCCCTCAACGAAGAAGGATTGTTAGAAGATTGGCCCCAAGAAAGGGCGATCGCCGAAGGACGGACCGCAGCTATCCTCAGCAGTATCGACGCCAGTGGAAAAGCTAAAGTCCTACGGTTTCTCTCTCAATCCCGTCTGATTATTCCTTTGCAGAGAGATCAACAGTTAGGAAGACCTATTCTCGACGGTTTTGGTAATTACGCTGAGGATCGGGTTAACGGTATTAGGGTGATCTCCCTCGGGGTAATGCTAGCAGGAGCGGATCTCTCTGGTCAAGATTTACGTTGGACTGATTTAAGCGAAGCTAATATGGTACGAGCTGATTTGAGTAAAACTGATTTAGTCAAAGCCAATCTGAGTCGAACCGTACTTTATGACGCTAATCTCAGTGGAGCTGATCTTAAATCCACCCGTTTTTTCTATGGTTCGGTAGAAACCGCTAGTCCGAGAAGTCGTAAACACCCCCCCAATTACGATACGGGAGCTTATACAGGAGCAGTAGTAGAAAATGCTGACTTTAGTAACGTGCAAAATTTAAACCGTGAACAAAGATACTATATTTGTGCTTGGGGTGGTAAACTAACTAGGAATACTGTTCCTGGAGGTTGTGACGGTATTCCTAATCTATTAGAGGGGGAATAGGTTTGTCGGAATTAGAAGCTGCTTTACAACGGTTTTTTGGTTATTCTGTATTTCGTCCCCTACAGCGTCAAATCATCTCAGAGGCTCTGGAAAATCGTGATTTGCTAGTTATTATGCCCACTGGTGGCGGCAAATCTCTCTGTTACCAATTACCCGCTCTATTGCAACCAGGTTTAAGCGTAGTCGTTTCCCCTCTGATTTCTTTAATGCTCGATCAGGTAGAGGCTTTACAAAAAAGGGGAATTGCCGCAACTTTTTTAAATAGTAGCTTAAATTTGAGCGAAACTGACCAGAGAATTAGGGAAATACTCCAGGGAAAGATTAAACTACTTTATGTCGCCCCCGAAAGATTATTATCAGATCGTTTTGCATCAAAGTTAAATAAAATACAGCAAGCCATAGGTATCTCTAGCTTTACTATTGATGAAGCTCACTGTGTCTCAGAATGGGGTCACGATTTTCGCCCAGAATACCGAGAGCTCAAACAATTGCGCGATCGCTACCCCCAAATACCGATGTTAGCTCTGACGGCTACTGCTACGATAAAAGTTCGTCAAGATATCATTCAACAGTTACAATTGCGCCAACCGAGTATCTATATCGCTAGTTTTAATCGTCCTAACCTCTACTACAAAGTTGTTCCTAAAGATAAGCAGCCTTATGTACAATTATTGAGTTATATCAAAAAACAATCGGGTTCGGGGATAGTTTATTGTCTGAGTCGTCGTCGGGTAGAAGAAATAACCTCACATCTTCAAAGTGACGGGATTGCCGCTTTAGCTTATCATGGGGGAATGGCAGATTCTACCAGAAGTTTGCACCAGAATCGCTTCCTCAACAATGAAGTTAAAGTCATGGTAGCAACGGTCGCTTTTGGGATGGGAATCAATAAACCAGATATTCGCTTCGTTTTTCACTACGATATCCCCCGAAGTCTAGAAAATTATTATCAAGAAGTAGGTAGAGCGGGACGAGATGGGGAAAGTGCTCTATGTGTGTTATTCTATGCTAAGGCGGATGTAGGTGTAATCGATTATCTGATACGCGATTCTCAAAGAGCACGCCAAATCCAAGAGTACGATCGCCAGCGTTTAACTAAGATGGTAGAATACGCTGAATCTCTTCAATGTAGGCGTCAAATACAATTAAGTTATTTTGGGGAGAAATGGTCAGGAAATTGTCAAAATTGTGACAACTGTCTCAAGACCCAACCCCTAGAAGATTGGACGATCGAAGCCCAAAAATTCCTCTCTTGTGTAGCACGTTGTCGAGAACGTTTTGGGATGAATCATATTGTCAACGTTTTAAGAGGTTCACCTAATCAGAAAATTTTAGAATGTGGTCATCA
>CALGKL010000014.1 GCA_937930495.1 uncultured Gloeocapsa sp. | reverse complement strand
CAATCACCCCAAAGGACGTAGAGAGTTTTTGTCTGTCTTAAACCTATTGATTGAGCGTGTATTGTATAAGTATTAAGATGAGAACGCCAGAGGGTGCGACCGCGATTGTCGATGATCGCACTGATTCCCGTATTAGTAGCTCTAGCGAGAAAGCGATCGCTCTCTATAGCTCTGAGGACGTCTTGAGCGTGATGTTGAGCCGGCATAGCTATACTATAATGGGCGTTATTAGCCGCGGTAATAATAGCGATCGCCCCTTGAGCGGTTTGACGGCGAAAATGTTCCCCATAAGCAGAATCATAACAGATACCCACGGCTACCCTCCCAAAGGGAGTATCTAGCAACTGCGTAGGGTTTCCTGGAGTTAAAACCGCGTTGAGAGGAGAAAGACGATTAATCCAGGAACCAAAGATACTCTGTAGAGGTATATATTCCCCCAGGGGAACTAAATGAACCTTATCATAGCGACTATAGGTCTCACCTGTACCGGTAATAGTTAACAGACTATTGAAGAAATGTTGTTCATCCCTAGTAAAAGTTCCCAACCAGACTGGTACTCCCAGGGTGAGAACCTCCCGATAAAAAGTTTCCGACACCTCAAAAGGTAAAGCAGTTTCCGGAGTCAAGACGATATCTACTCCCTGATTAGCTAATTGTCGATAACCAGTGGTATAACCGGCGATCGCCTGATACCAACCTTGAGAAAAGAGTTTAATCTCATTAGGGATATTTCCTTGGATAATTCCCACCGTAAGGGTATCTCCCCCATTTACAGGATCAGGTTGTTGATAGAGCCAAAAACCCCAACCATGGAGCATAACCAATAAAGATACTCCCACAGCCAAAAGACCTTGGGAGAATCCCTGTAGATAAGCTTCAGCGAACAAAGCATTAACCATAACAATAGCTGCGGTGATGGTAGTAGTTCCAGAAAACTGCGCCAGTTGTAGGATCAGCAAATTAGCCGGACTTTGGGTATAAGCAAGGGTAGTCCACCACAGCGGAGTCAAACTCCAGAGATATTCCAACCCACACCATAAAGCGACTCCCCCCCATAACCGGGTGGTCAAATTATCCCGTAAACAATAACTAAATCCTACCCCCCAAAGCAATACCAGAGTTGAACCCCAAGCGGTGAGTAATAACCAACAAATAGCAGCAATCAGTAAACTACGCCACCAGTCAACCCCTAACCAAGTCAGGGGATGAATTCCGGTTATCCAGAAAATAGCCAACCCGTGGTAACCCACACCCCAAACCAGAGGAAGTAAAAGACTCGGTTTTTTTTCCTGAGTCAACAACACCCAGAGAGGAATCAACCCTATCCAAGCTAAATACCACATTTCCCAGGGAGCGGGTGCTAAACCCATTAATAACCCACCCCCAAAAACCAATAAGATTTTGCCCATTATCAATTTAAAATACGGGTACCCCAGGAATTTCTCTGCGGGCGCTTTCTCCGCAAGTACGAGGGGTTGGGAAGATTTTCCCAGGATTAGCTAACCCTTCGGGGTTAAAAACTGTGCGTATATATTGCATTGTTTCCAAATCTGTTTCGGTAAACATATCACTCATATAGCAGTTTTTATCTGCACCGATGCCATGTTCACCAGAAATACTTCCTCCAACCCTAACACAAAGTTTAAGGATTTCTCCCCCTAACTCTTCAACCCGCTCCCAAGCTCCAGGTACAGAGTTATCATAGAGAATCAGAGGGTGTAGATTACCGTCTCCAGCGTGAAAGACATTAGCGATTCGATAACCATACTCTTGACTCAAAGCATTTATTTCCCTGAGTACCTTGACCAATTGGGTACGGGGTACTACTCCATCTTGGACAAAGTAATTAGGGCTAATTTTACCCGCTGCGGCAAAGGCTGCTTTACGTCCTTTCCACATTTTTAAGCGAGTTTCGGCATCTTTAGCACTAATAACGCTTCTAGCGCCATTTTCTCGGGAAATCTGAGCGATTTTCTCTTTATTACTAGCTACTTCTACTTCTAACCCATCTAATTCTACTAGCAAAATCGCCTCTGCATCCCGAGGATAACAACCGGTAGCGACCACATCTTCTACCGCGTTGATACTGAGATTATCCATGATTTCCATTCCCGCGGGGATAATTCCTGAGCCAATAATCGCTGCTACTGTTGCTCCTGCTGCTTCTACGCTATCAAAGTCTGCTAGTACGACACAAACTGCTTCAGGAGTTTTCAGAATACGTAAGGTTATTTCTGTAGCGATACCTAAGGTTCCCTCAGAGCCAACAAATAATCCTGTTAAATCATAACCTGGAGTTTCTGGGATAACCCCTCCTACATCCACAATCGAACCATCAGGGATAACTAATTTTAAGCCCAAAACATGGTTAGTGGTGACACCATATTTGAGACAATGTACACCCCCAGAATTTTCAGCCACATTACCACCAATAGAACAAATTATCTGACTAGATGGATCGGGTGCGTAGTAAAATCCCGCTCCACTTACCGCTTGGGTTACCCAGTTGTTAATTACTCCAGCTTGTACTATGACTATTTGATTCTCTAAATCAACCTTAATTATCTGTTTCATTCTTGCGGTGGTGATTAAGACGCAGTCTTCTACTGGTAAAGCACCTCCGGATAATCCTGTCCCCGCACCTCTAGCTACCCAGGGAATACCCTGCTCATGGCATAATTTTACTATGGCTGCTATTTGTTCTGTGGTTTTAGGGAGAACAACTACGGCGGGTTTTTGACGATAGCTGGTTAAACCATCACATTCATAGGTTAATAATTCTTCTTTACGTCTGACTACGCCATCTTTACCGAGTAGGCGTTCCAATTCTTGATTTATCGATGGCCAGTTGAATTTCCTTTGCCGAATCATAGATAATAGGGTGACAAGATTGATTTTATTCTAACATTTCTAGGGAAGGTATTAACCGCGAAAGCTAGGGTAGTTAGGCCGAGACTTTTTGGTATTCTAGTAATTGCTCTACCTAGTTTTCTCCTAACTTGAGGGTCAAAAGTTGACACATCTTTGTTTTTTCTCCCTGCCATTTGACCTGGGTATGGTGTGTCCTATTCTACATAAGCTTTAGCTACCTGTGGACGTCCCCAAATGACCCTTTCTTTTTTGTATATGGCTATACCAGGTGCCGAACCATTGGGTTTATATACGTATTTGGGTTCGGTATAAATCACCGGGACTTGTTCACTCTCCCTCGCTTTGCTATAGTAGGCGCTTAAATCAGCACTAAATTGTAAATCTTCCTGACTAGGTACGCTTCCTGGTTCTAAACGTAATAAAACATGACTACCTGGGATTTCTTGGGTATGAAACCAGAGGTCATAATCTGTAGCCATCCGAAAGGTGAGTTGTTCATTTTGTCGGTTATTCCTCCCAACCAAGAGGGTAAACCCTGAAGGAGTAGTATAACGACGGGGTTGGGAATTGCTCGGATGATTATTATCTTGTTGCAAAGAGGGGAGATATTTTTGTTGGATTAATTCTTCTTTAATTTCTGTCAGGGTAAGTAAGTCTTCTTCTGACTGATATTTATCTAGTTGCTTCAGATTAACTTCTATTTGTTCTAAATAGTTAATTTCTGCTTGGGTTTCTTCCCACAGGGGGAGCACCGCATTTGTTGCTCTTTTGAGTTTTTGGTGTTGTTTATATAGTTGTTGGGCGTTTTGGACGGCGTTTTTTTCTGGATTGAGGGGAATAGTTACGGGTTCGGCTGTGCTAAAGTCTTCTAGTGTGATGCTCGTCAATCCCGGTTGCCAGCGGTGGAGATTGGCCATTAATAAATCGGCTTTATGGCGATAGGCTTCTGCTTCTGTTGATTCGACTAGTCTGGTTTGGAATGTATCTCTTTTGCTTTTGAGTTTGCCTAGATGATATTTGATTTTTTGCTCTAATTGATGGTGTAGTTGTTGAAATAGTTGTTGATTGAGTTGTTGAGTATAGTAATCGTTGAGAAGTTGGTTAACCGATGTTGCGCTTTTTACCCCTTCCCACCCGAGGACGTGATAACCTTCCTGTGTCCACACAGGGGTAAATTGTTTTTCGGTTAGATGGGTTAACCATTCTCTCCAAACGGTAAAAAGTTTCTGCCAATCAGAGGGGGATAATGTCTCGGTAGAGTCCAAGG
>CALGKL010000013.1 GCA_937930495.1 uncultured Gloeocapsa sp. | reverse complement strand
TCTCTAGGGGGATAACCACACAAAGATAACTCAGGAGTTAACAGTAAATCTGCTTCAGCAGCTTGTTGGGATTGACTGATAATTTTCTTTCCATTCCCTACTAAATCACCTATAGTAGGGTTGAGTTGTGCGATCGCTATTTTCATACTTTTTAATAAATAATTTTGATTTTAGCAGCTAACCAAGGTTAAATTTATAGTACAATTGTTCTACTGCTAATTATGACAAAATCAAACAACCATGAATACTTGTATTTTAATGGCTAAAATCGCTAGCGAACCAGAATTACGCTATACTCAGGAGAATCAAATGCCCATAACCCAGATGTTGATTGAAATCGAGGGTTTAGGTCCCAATGATCCAGCCGGGACTTTAAAAGCCATAGGATGGGGGAATTTAGCTACAGAGATCAAAGAAAAGTATCAAGAAGGTGATCAAGTGATTCTCACCGGACGTCTAACTATGAGAACATTTGAAGTTACACCAGGAAATAAAGAAAAACGAGCCGAATTAACGATCTCTCACGTTTATCCTATTACGGTTAGCACGACTAAAACTACGCTTAAATCTACAGAGAGTAAGGTTGTCCAATTAGACTCTTTTAAACCCCAAACCAATACCATAACCGAAATCAGCCAACCCAACGAGGATGTAGAAATCTCCCCTGGGGAAGTAGGTCAAAATTTAGACGATATCCCCTTTTAACGATCAATGGTCTGGGTAATCCTCAGCTGCTGTACAGCTGAATTATCTTGAAAAGTTCGAGTGATCCTCAACTCGATTTCAATAGCAGTACCCGGAGTGAGAAAAATTGAGTCTATAGGTAACTCTCCTACAGAGATAACAAACCGATTATTTTCATAAGTGATTAATTCTGGAGGTATATCTCCCTGAAATCTGGTACGATAATTACGGTTTCGGCGATGAGAATCCATATCTCCTAACATAGTTTTGTAGGTAATGAAAAACTCACTACCGACCAGGTCTGAAAGTTGAGCTTTATCTACCAAGGTTAGCAGCAAATTATCTCCGTTACCAGAAATTCCTAGGGATTCGAGTTGCAATACTTGAGGTCGTAGAATAGCATTAATAACCACCATTTCCGTCAGGTTATTATTTTCACTAACCGCATATTCTAACCAAACATCATTAGGGACAAGAATTTCCACTTCTCGACTATCTAATAACTCAAGGGTAGCCAATTGATTAGCAAAAGGAGCAAAAGATTGGGGAGCATTCCAAACCAATAAAACTGACTTTTCAATTCTTTCTACTAATTCTAGGTATTGATCGGCAATAATTGAACCTGGAGCTAACAATTCAGCCGCACCTGTACGGGTTTCCCAATGATTACGAGAGAGGGTAAAACCCCTGTCTTTGAGTTCTGCAAAAGATACCGTAGCTGCGGCTCGATCTTCAGTAAGGGGACGGTCTAAGTTAATTAGAGTTAAACTACCAGGTTGTCCGTCTCTTCCCGGGTTGCCACTTCTTCCGGGTTTCCCAGTTTTACCGTCTTGACAAGTAAATTCCCTACTAGTACAGTTGAAGCCTGGTTTTCCCGGTCTTCCCGCACAAGTTGGTACAGTCCAAAAAGGTTGTTGACATTGACAACCCTTACCACCTTCCCCTCCATTTCCAGGATCTCCTCCTCTTCCTCCTGGAGTGAGAATAAACAATTGTCGCAGATAAGCAGGATCAGTGGTATAAACCGTTATATTACCGCCATTGCCACCATTACCACCGTTACCACCGTTCCCACCATCCCCACCATTGGCACCGACTAAATTATAATTAACATCCTGTGGCTGTAGCTCACAGATAGCGTCTGCACCTGTTTGACCATTTTCACCTGGTGAACCATCTTGACCGGCTAAATTGATACTAGTAGGAGAGCCGTCTAAAAATACTGCTGTATTGGAGCTATTTTGACCATCTTGACCTCTAATTCCATCTCTACCTGGAGGAGCATGTTGACCGAATTGTTGTATTTCCTGTGCTGATAACGGCGTTATCGTCATCACCATCGGGGAAATTAAGAAGGATAAAAATAGCCAGTTTTTTAATTGCATAATGATAAGGCGATCGCCCCATTTTGTCCACCAAAACCGAAACTCAAACAAAGTACGTTGTTAACTTGACCCTGTTTAGTTCTGGTAACTAAGTTTAAATCAAAATCTGGTTGTTGTAAACCTACACAGGGAGGAAGTCGTTGCTGTTGCATTGCTAATAGAGAAAAAGCAATACCCAATGTTGCTGACGCTCCCAAAGTGTGACCCGTTGCTCCCTTGGTCGAGCTAACCGCTATTTTCTTACCAAAGAGAGATTGAATAATCTGTGCTTCTCTAGCGTCGTTTAACCTTGTTCCGGTACCGTGAGCGTGGATATAATCTATATCTTGGGGAGATAGGTTACTTTTTTGCAGACATTGTTTAATACAGCTTATCGCTTTAATTCCCGTAGGTTCGGGGGCGCTGACGTGGTGAGCGTCGCAATTCAAACCATAACCGCGAATCTGACCATAAATTTTGGCACCGCGACTCCTAGCTGAAGCTGCACTTTCGAGGATGAAGACTGCTCCTCCTTCCCCTAAAACTAATCCTTCTCTTGCTGCTGAAAAAGGGTAACATCCTGTGGTTGCTAGGGCGCTCATTTGGGCAAAACCTACCAGAGTCATCATCGTAATAGGTGTTTCTATTGCTCCGGCGATTACTTGGGAACAATAACCCTGGGCAATCAATTCGTAACCTTGAGCCATCGCCCAGATTCCCGTACTACAAGCTGCCATAGGTGCTAATACAGGTCCGGTGGTTTTAATTTGAGCCGCGGTAATTACACTAGCGATCTGGGGTAAACCTGACCACCAATCTAGGTTTTTTCCCTCTAGATAAGCTTCCCATTGTGCTTGTCCACCGCGACTAGAGCCGATTACTACACCACAATCAGATAATGGTACTGTTAAACCAGCACTAGCTATCGCTTCGGTTACTAGTTTTTGAGTCAACTCTACCAGATTAGCTGGTTTTGACCCGATTAATCCCAAAGGATAGGGGGGTAACTGTACAAAAGGTTGAGCCATGGCTATTCCTGATTGATGAGCTAATAGTCTTGACCAACTAGTGGAGAGGTTACCCAAACAGGTGCTCAGACTCATACCCGTAATCACTACAGTCATTTTACAAAGTAATCGGAGCGATCGCCTCAAGATCGGGGTCGTTACCACCAATCTGATTAGTGCGCAACACCCAAACTTGAGCACCGTATTTTAAAAAGACCCGGACGATATTATCACTAGCATAACGAGGGAGAAGAGTACGCCAACTTTTCAACCCATACCAGAGATTGACTAGAGGTCTGTCCTCTAGGGTACTACCTAGATTAAACTCATTTATTCGCCAATCAGAACGCGGTTTTCCCCAGGGTTCGAGAACATTTTTTAAATCTTTTTTCAATTGTTGTAATTGGTTGAAAGCGTGAGCTTGTTCGGGGTTATTTCGGACTAAAGCTTTTTCTATCTCAGGATTTTGGTTCATAAGGCGATAAATATACTCGATACTAGCAAATAAAGCCTGATTAGAGTCTTGAGCACAATTATTAGCAGGTCCGACATAAGTTCCTCCCGTCCCATCTCCGATCCGATAACGAGCGGTCATGACGTTTAATTGCAGTAACATATAGTCTAGGGGAGAAACCAAAAGTCCATCTAGATGATAATAACCAGTAAAAGGCTCAAACTTAATCAATAAATCACAAACAGGACGAGTTCCCATCCAACCAAACTGGCGATCGCCCATGTATCTAGACCAATGTAATTTACCGGCGATTAAACCATCTGTATTGTGAGTATATACCTGATAATAAACGATGTCAAAGCGTAACTCTCCTGTGAGGGGTTCTGCAATTACTGTCGCTACACCATAAGCAAAATGACCAAAAAAGATAGGGGTAGCAGCTGCAGGTTCGCGTTTATTACCCCCAATCCCCCCATAAACATGAATCACCAAAGCGCGATCGCCAAGAAGCCAATTTTGGGGCTCAGAATTAATCAAAACCGAAGCTATTTTACCTTTAGGTGCAATTTCATTTTGCCAGGATTGTTCCCGGATAAAACGATAACCCTGTTTAGCATTATTAATCATCGATTGTGGTTCAAGTTTTAACAAGACACGAGGTATTAAAGACATCACCACAAAAACATTTTGAGCATTTTTACACCCATAGATATACCATCCCTGTTCATTGAGAGGAGAATTTTCTAACCCTTTAGTAGTGGAGGGATAACAACCATTACCATCGGGGACAACTTCAGGAAGACTTACCACCTCTACAGGACCTGTAAAACCACGAGAATTCCTGTCAAAATGTCTCACTTGCCAAAGATTATCCCCTAAAGGAGTTAAAAAAGTCACCAAAGCGTAAAAACGTCCCGTAACTTGGGTCAATTCTTGAGAAATATATAAACAATTATTTTCTACCTTGACATAATCAGCAGATATACTAACTACTAGATCATCATAAGGACGCGCACCAGCTAGAGATTCAATCGGGTTAACCCTGAGCCAATGATTGAGACGGAGAGGATGGATTAAACCCCCATATTTAGCCGTATATTCAGCCTCACCGCTAAAATGTACGTCTCTAGTGACGGTTTTGACCCATTTTTGCCTCCAAGGATCTTCACTTTCTCGTACCTTTACCCTTGTCCCAATTAAATGCTGATATTCACTGGGAGCATGGTATATTTCAAACCACGCACCCTTTACCTGTTTACGCTCTGATAAAGTTGGTAAAATCAGACGACCAACCCAATCTCCCACAGGATGATAGAGATGAGGATCTACCTCTTGAATCAGTGGATAATTATCTGGGTGTATCCAACTAGCCTGCTGATAGCGTTCATAATTACTAAGAGTACGAGTTGGTAAATTCTCTACAGGTAAAGCTTCTCCCTCGAGGATTTTGATGATAATTTCGATGGTTTGTGCTAGATAACTCGTCCCATCCTCTAGATAAGCTTGGTCATCCATCATCCCCCCAGGGACTTGATGTCCCACAGGACCTAGGGATAAAATACTGATATTACCTCTGCGTTTAGCCCGATTCCAATAAGATAGAGGGAAAATGGGCCAACGACCGGGAAACATTATCGGTCCAATTTTTTCGACATAGTCTTTATCTCCTACCAGATGATATAACTGCTCTAATTCCAGGATATTGTTATTAGCACTCATTACACCCCCTAGGGAAATCACGTCCACAGGAGCGCTCATCGCTTTTTTCAAATAGGGAGCGACCGCTACAGACATTTGACCTCCCCCACTATAACCAATCAGGGTAATTGGTGTACCCCTTTGATATCCTTCCCTCACTAAACCGTTATAGAGAGTTTGAGCAATACCGAGATTATAAATTGGTCCGTAGCGTTGGTCAGCCGAAACAGCTACAATAAAAACATTACGTAGGTTTAGGATTATCCCTAAAATAGCTTGAGGGTTAGCTAAACGGATTTTATCAACTATTTTCCAGAAAAAGGCTAGGGGACGATCTTCGTCTAGGGGTTTATTGAGTACTGAATACATCATTAAACCCTTAATTAGTTTATAGTTTTTGGGAAGAGCTGTTTTTAACTCTTCTAAAAATTTTTCCACATCGGGAGTATATTGAGAGCCAGATTGACCGATTCCATCTAAATAAATAACATAACTATCATAATTATTATCTTCTCTTATCTCTTCGTTTTGATTTTCAACTTCTAAATCATCTTCATACCAACCAGCCCACCAACCCAAGGTTTCTAAAGGGGCTAAAACCCCCGCAAAAACTACCGCAATTAAGCCAATCCAACTTAGGTCAAATATTAATTTGAAGACTTCAGGTAAATTATTTTGCCAAGCTAAAAATCCTCTATATAAAGGACTTAAAGCTATTGTTATTACGAGCAATAAAAATAACATTCCTCCTAAACCCAAAATATTCGGATCTAATCGTTTATCTGGCTGTTTAATTACCTTGACCCCTTGATTATTATTGGCTTGGGATTTTATAGTTAAAGGAGCTTCCGGATTCGGTTGATTGTTATTAACTATCTGCTTTATTTCCTGACGAATAACTTTTTGAACTTGTTGAGTATTTTTAGGTAATTCTGTTCCGGCAACTCGATTAGATAGTCTTTTGCCAAAGCGAGCGATTGGTTTACCTAAAGTATTTTCTAAAAGTTGTAAAACCAGCCAACCAATGACCACATAACGAAAAGCCTCAGCCCGATCTACCCCAGCAATAGCACTAAAACCCACAACCATAGCCAATAGTCGCCACACGGATAATAACGACAAAATCGGGACACCTAAATAGGGTAAAGCACCGGT
>CALGKL010000012.1 GCA_937930495.1 uncultured Gloeocapsa sp. | reverse complement strand
ATAGTAATCGGTTTGTGTGGGAGTAAATTTATAGCTGCTTTAATAGTAAAAATTATCTATGGTTATGGTTGGTATGAAACCTTAACCATGTGGTCACTTTCTCTGCCACAGGTTGCAGCTACCTTAGCTGCTGCTTTTGTCGGTTTAGAAGCGGGATTGTTAAACGAAGCCGTATTTAATAGCGTAATTGTCTTGATGTTGATTACCTCTACAATTGGACCGATACTTACCCAAGGTTTTGGTAGTAAACTAGCTGTACAAAGGGTAGATTCACCAGTAAAACCAGAATTAGAGTCAATCGAGAGTTTAACCTCCCTAGAAAAGGGTTTAAAGATAATTGTTCCTGTTTATAATCCTGAAACAGAATCTTATTTAATTGAGATGGCGGGATTATTAGTCAATTATCAAGGTGGTAGAGTGTTTCCTTTGGCGATCGCTTCTTGTTCTTCCTGTCGTTTGATTGATCCCGAATTTGCCCATATTCTCTCTAGAACTCGTAAAGTATTAGATCAAGCTACTGAAACCAGTAAAAAACTAGGCATTAATCATAAACCGATTTTGCGTATTGACAACGATATCGCTTTAGGAATTTGTTACGCCGCCAGAGAACGAGATGCTAATCTAATTCTCATGGGTTATCAAAAACTGAATACGATTAGATCTCGTTTATTAGGGAATGTTATTGAGCAAGTATTCCGCTCTAGTCATTGTCAGGTGGTAATGATGCGTTTATCAAGTCAACCCGTTACCCTGAAACGTATTTTAGTACCTATATCGGAGTTGTCTCCTCAAACTCTAGATTTAATTAGTTTCGCCCGATTAATAGCTATGAGTACTCAGGGGAAAGTTACCTGTCTGTATCATTGTCCTAATTCTACTTCTGTATCTAAACAAGAACAATTAAAAACCGAGTTAGAAAATTATCTACTTAAGGATCATCTAGATGGTGGTATCAATATTCGAGTTATCCCTAATTCCGATCACCTAGGTGTAATTGTGAACATGTCTAGATCTTTTGATTTAATCGTTTTAAATGCCTTAGATTTTCAACCTACCCCAGGAATTATCGTCTCAGATTGGGGAACACCTTTATTAAGTCAGATTGATTGTTCTTTAGCTTTATATAAAAAATAGTCAGTGGATAAGTTTTTGCACAGGGAAATAAAATAGCAAAAATTGCGCCAACTGGTGAATCGCAGCCCTGAAAGTTTTCAAGACTGCATTAGCATCAGTGTCAATTACTCGTGATCATGATGTTCGTGGGTAGGACACCGAGGCGCACTAATTGAGCGATCTAGCCAACCTACGGCTTGTTGAAAACGAACTAGAGCTTCTTCGGGTTGCTCCTTTAACAGGAATACTAAAGCAGCAGCAGCTTGTTGACTAGCTTGGGCGTTGCGGTTAGCTTTGAGACGATGCCAATCATTAGGGGCGATCGCTAAACGAGTTGCTAAGGCTTGAGCTAATTCTACCGTACTTAATTGATTGATTAGCTCATTTTTGCTCAAATCGGATGTTTTAGCCATAACTAGGGACGGTATTTAGTTATCTTCTTTAGTTTAGTCAATATTGAAGGTTATGAACTATCTAGCCAGAAAAAAATCTTGAACTATAAACAAATTTTACTGGCAATAGGCATCCGCCAACCTGTCCCAAAAGCGCGATCGGTTACTTTTAAACCTGGTGGTGCTTGTTTACGTTTAAATTCAGCTTTATGGACTAGATTGAGAACTTTTTGTACTGTGGTTAAATCGTGTCCTGAAGCAACTATTTCAGCGAGAGAATGATGTTGACAAATACTTTGTTCCAGAATATCATCGAGGATATCATAGGGGGGGAGAGAGTCTTGGTCTACCTGATTGGGTTTTAATTCTGCTGATGGCGGTTTAATTAAGATCTCCTTGGGAATAACTTCTCGGTCACGATTCAACCATCGACAGAGACTATAGACTAAGGTTTTGGGTAAATCAGCGATCACCGCCAATCCTCCATTCATATCACCGTAAAGGGTACAATAACCCACAGCCATTTCTGATTTATTACCAGTAGAGAGCAGGAGATAACCAAATTTATTGGCGATCGCCATTAATAAATTACCCCGAATCCTCGATTGGAGATTTTCTTCAGCTATACCGAATTCTGTCCCTGCAAATAAATCATGTAAAACCGCGTCGTAACTCTGCATCAAAGATTCAATAGGTAATTTAATTGTTTTGATTTGCAGATTTTCGGCTAAAGTAGTAGCATCTGCTACAGAACCCTCAGAACTATAGGGAGAAGGCATCATCACTCCCAAAACGTTATCTTTTCCCAAAGCTGAAGTGGCGATCGCTCCTACCAAAGCCGAATCAATTCCACCACTTAAACCTAACACAGCTTGTTTAAAGCCACATTTATGAGTATAATCCCGCACACCGAGTACTAATGCTGACCAGATTTCCTCAGCTGCACAACTAGAGAGAGGATTAATCGTACTTGGGAGTAAATCGCGAGTAACCGGGTCAAATTCAATAAATAATAAATCTTCTTGAAAACTTTTAGCTCGACAAACAATCTCACCCCGACGATTAAAAGCGACACTTTGACCATCAAAGATTAGGTCATCGTTTCCCCCAACCTGATTAACATAAATAATGGGGATCTGATACCGTTGAACAGCGTGTTGTAACATATTTTCCCGTAACTGCTGTTTACCCACGGTATAGGGAGAAGCAGAAAGATTAAGGATTAAGTCTACTCCTAATGCTGCTAATTCAGCCACAGGATTAACCCGATAATTTCTCCGTCCCCAAAATTGTTCGTCATTCCACAAATCCTCACAGATAGTTACACCAATGCGCAGTTGATTTGCCAAAGTTAAAAAACTACTTTCTTTTCCAGGAGCAAAATAGCGATATTCATCAAAGACGTCATAGGTAGGTAATAACCGCTTAACAAAGATTTTTTCAACCTCTCCCCTTGCTAAGAGCGCCATAGAATTATAGAGAGGTTTTTCTCCTTCCAACTCGCCGTGGGGGTTAGGTTGTACTGTACCTACCAAAGTTGGACAAGCTACCTGTTTACTCAAATCCACTAGGGTAGCTAAACTCGATTGGACAAAATTAGGATTAAGTAATAAATCTCTAGGGGGATAACC
>CALGKL010000011.1 GCA_937930495.1 uncultured Gloeocapsa sp. | reverse complement strand
TATTTAGACGTCTAGTCAGACGTTACGCACCAGATTCGATGTTATATACAGAGATGGTAAGTGCTAGAGAAATCCACCATCTCTCAGAATTACCCAAAATCATGGAAATCTCCCCCACAGAAACGCCAATTAGTATTCAATTATTCGATTGTCGTCCTGATTTTATGGCTGAAGCTGCTAAAAAAGCTGTGGACCAGGGAGCTTTAACGATTGATATTAATATGGGTTGTCCTGTGAATAAGATTACGAAAAAAGGGGGTGGCTCTTCTCTATTACGTCAACCAGAAGTAGCACGAGCAATCATTGAAACCGTAGTTAAGGCGGTAGATGTTCCGGTAACGGCAAAAACGCGCATTGGTTGGGATGATAATGAGATTAATATTGTGGAATTTGCCCAAATGTTAGAAGCAGCAGGAGCAAGTATGCTGACCATACATGGACGTACACGGGCTCAAGGTTATCAGGGTGAAGCGAGGTGGGAATGGATTAGAAGGGTAAAAGAAGCGGTAACAATTCCTGTCATCGCTAACGGGGATATTTTTTCTTTAGAAGCCGCGTTAAAATGTTTAACCGTAACGGGAGCAGATGGGGTGATGTGTTCTCGCGCCACTTTGGGTTACCCTTTTCTAGTAGGGGAGATTGCCCATTTTTTCCGTACGGGTCAAGTTTTGCCCAAACCTACTACTGGAGAATTACTAAGCTGTGCTCAAGAACATTTACAGGGATTATGGGAATACAAGGGTTATCGGGGTATTTGTCAATCTCGAAAGCATTTAGCTTGGTATTGTAAAGGTTTTCCTGGGGCGGCACAATTACGAGAACAACTCGCGCAGATTAATACTGTAGCAGAAGGTTTAGATTTACTACAAAGAGCGAAAGATAGTCTGAGCGTCTAAATTACTAGTTTTCTTACTTTAGTTCGAATCGCAAAAATATGAGCAACAATTACCTTATTTTCCCCTAGCAGGAGAAGATGGGGGATTAATCGGGATTTAGACGACCTGTAAAATCTCTTAATAAGCCCATCAGTGCTGGTACTATTGTTGGTGTTAAAAATGTCCCTAAAGCTAAACCTCCGATTAAAGTGATTCCTAAACCTTGATATAATTCTGTTCCTTGACCAGGGATAAACGCGAGGGGGAACATACCAATAATGGTAGTTCCTGCGGACATAAAAATAGGACGAAGGCGATCGCGGGTGGCGTAGTAGAGAGAATCAT
Source organism: uncultured Gloeocapsa sp. (assembly GCA_937930495.1). GTDB lineage: Bacteria > Cyanobacteriota > Cyanobacteriia > Cyanobacteriales > Gloeocapsaceae > Gloeocapsa. The sequence continues at coordinate 7,776 of CALGKL010000011.1, read as the reverse complement.
CGTAACTTTTCCCCTCTTGTTGCAGTTGTAAGGCTCTATCTACTAAGAGAATAGCGTTATTAACTACTACTCCTGTTAAAATAATCAAACCCAAGCGAGTAATCAGATCAAAGGGGATAACTACTCCTGGAATCCGGTTAACAATGACGATCGCCAGTAATGCTCCCGTTAACCCGATGGGGACGGTAATCATAATAACTACGGGATAGAGAAAAGAGCGATACAAAGCTACCAAAAGTAGGTAAGTAATCAACAGTGAGAACAAAAAGGTAAAATTCATTTGCCCTAGAGTCGAGTTCAGAATATCTGCAGAACCACTCAATTCCACGCGATAACCTGGAGGTAAAGATTGACTCAGGGGTTGGAGAAGATCTTGTTCCGTTTGTTTTATAATTGTACTCAATGGCGCTTCTCGAGCTACGCTGACGGTGAGGGTTACGGCGCGTTCTAGATCAACGCGGTTAATCGCGTCAGGTCCTATAGTATCTAAAACCGTAGCGACGTCTTTTAATTGTACCTGTCGTCCCTTGTCGGTATAAATGACGAGTTGACGTAGATCTTCTGGTGTTTCTACCACGGTATCTTGTAACTCTACGGTGACATTTAGTTCTCGTCTTCCCAAGAGGAATTGGGAAGCGCGGATACCGCCTAAAGCCGATTCTACTAATTGACCCAAATCTGCTTCGGTTAAGCCCACTTCAGCGAGTCTTTCTCGATTGGGGATAACCTGTAATTCCGGCGCACCAGCGACGAAGTTAGAACGAACGTTTTGTACACCTGGTAATTGTTGAATTTCGCCACTAAGTTGAGAGGCGATCGCTGCTAACTCTGCTAAATCTTGACCAACTGCGCGCACTTCATAGGATTTACCAGGATTCCTAAAGATGGGGATACGTACCGGGAAAAGAAAGCGAAAACCAGGAAAATTACCACTAGCTTGTCTCAATCGATTAACCATAGAGTTAAGATTATTCCCTGTGGCTAATTCTGGTTTCAAGAAAACAAGCATCAAGCGACGATTAGAACTAAGTAAGAGAATATTCCGCTCAACTTCTGGTTGTTGTTCGATAAATTCCCGCATTGGTTCAGCCAAACGTACAGATTCGGGGATAGAAGTACCAGGAAAAGGTTCAGCTAGCCACATAATCAGATTGCGATTTCCTTCGGGTAAATAATCAGCGGGAGGAAGAAGATGGATACTAGTCCCTAACAATAACAGGGGGATAGCTAAGAGAAATAACCGGCGCCAACGTCTTCCTTCTCCTAGGGACCAAGCTACACTTAAGAGTAAAAAATCCTCTAGTTTTGTTTCGATAACGCCAAAGAGATGAGATATTTTCTTGATTACTCTTTCTAACCAATTACGAGGTTGAAGTGCTTCTGTTTGATGAGCAAGTAAAAACAAACCCGATAACATTGGAACTAGGGTTAAAGCTGCAAACAAAGAGAATAAAACCGCACTTGCTAAGGCGATACCGATATCTGCAAATAATCTTCCTGCTTCACCTTCAATTAGGATAATGGGAATAAAGACAGCAACGGTAGTCAGGGTAGAAGCGAGCATTGCTGACCAGACTTCCTGAGTACCATCGATCGCCGCTTTTACGGGTGGTTTACCTTGTTCGAGGTGATTATAGATATTTTCGAGCACGACGATGGCGTTATCCACAATCATTCCGACCGCGAAAGCGATTCCCGCTAAACTAATTACGTTGAGAGAACGTCCCCATAGATGTAAGACGATAAATACTGTAATCACTGTAGTAGGAATAGTCAAAGCCACCACCGCGACGCTACGAATTGAACCAAGGAATAATAATAAAATTACTGCAGCGAGTAGGGAACCGATAATCAGGTTACTTTGAACTAAGTTAATCGACTGTTGAATATAATCGTTTTCATCGTAATTGATTAAAAACTCCACCCCTTGACCGCGATGATCTAACTCTTGTTGCAGTTGTGCTAATTGAGTTCTAACTGCTTTGCTAATGGCGGGGACATTACCACCGATTCTTTTTTCGATCCCCATACCTACGGTAGGTTGACCATTAACTAAGAGTACGGTATTTTCTAGTTCTCTACCCATTTGTACTGTAGCGACGTCTCTTAAATAGACGGTTCCTGCTTCATCTCTACGTATAACCAATCCTTCTAATTCCGAGAGGTCTTGAGAACGACTCAGGGTACGTACTCTATATTCTCTACGTCCTACTACCATTGGACCGCCGCGTAGGTCGCGATTATTGGTCCTCAAGGCGTTAATCACTTCTTCTAGGCGCAATTGACGATCTGCTAGAGCGTGGGGGTCAACCACCACCTCAACTTCTTTCTCGCGACCTCCTGGGGTTAAAATATTGGCGATTCCTTCGATTTGTCGTAGTCTAGGAACAATCAGATCTTGGACTAAATCCCGATAGCGATCTGCATCTGGTGTAAATCCAGGTTGGGGAGAGAGGACAATCCACATTATCGGACGACTATCACCACTAGCTACCTGTATCGAAGGATCTCCCGCTTCGGCTGGTAAACTAGAGATTAATTGTAATTTACTCAACACGTCAACAAAGCGCTCGTTAATATTTTTCTTCTCTTGGAACTCGGCGGTTATATTGCTTGAACCTAGGGTACTGGTACTGCGGATTTCTTTGATTCCTTGGACGTTTTCTAAGGCTTCTTCTACCGGACGTGTAATTAAGTTTTCTACTTCAGTAGGACTCGCTCCCGGGTAAGTAGTTCTAATGGTTATCTCGGGGATATCTCCTCCTGGTTGTAACTCGATGGGGAGATTAAATAAAGCTAAGATCCCGAATAAAGCTAACAGACAAAATAAAACGAATGTTCCGTGTCTCCAGCGTACTGCTGTTTCGATTAGATTCATGATTGCTGACTAATTATTTTGACTGTTGTTCCTTGATTTAATCCTTCTCCTCCGGAAATGACAATCTGTTGACCTGGGGTTAAATCTGGTTGAGTAATAGCTAGGGTTTCCCCGAGATCGGCTAAGATTTCCACGGGATGTTCTTGTACTTGGTCATTGACAACCACAAAAAGCACCCATTGTTCCCCTCTATTGGTTAAAGCGTCACGGGGAACTATAAATACTTTTTCTGTACTGGCGATCGCCAGTTGAATTGTTCCCTCTACAGACATTCCCGGTAGTAAAGACCTATTCGGTTGATTCAAATTAATTCTCACTAACTGACGTCGGGTTGCTGCTTGGGTATCTGGTAACACAGCTTGAACTGTGCCGTAATCTAGCCAATCAGGAATTGCTCTAGCTTTTAATTCTACCTTTTGTCCTATTTCCACTTGACCGATCAGTTGTTCTGGTACTTCTAGAAAGATATCGATCTCTTCTGGATTAATCAGGGTAATAATCGGATCGCCACTTTTGATATAGTCTCCCGGACTAATTAAGCGTTCTTGTACTACTCCTGTAAAATCTGTGGTTATCTTAGTTCTTTCTAAATCGAGTTGAGCTTGTGCTAGGGTTATTTGCGCACCTTGGACGATCGCTCTTTGGGCTGCTATTTCTTCTAAAGTAGGTCCCACTTGCGCTTCAGTTAGACTCGCCTCTAGCCTTATTCTCTCGTTACGAGCTGCATCAGCTGCGGTTTTAGCTTGGACTAAATCTCTTGCACTGAGAGCTCCTTGTTGACTCAGGGTAGTCAGTCGGTTGAGATTATCGAGAGCTTCACTTTCTCTGGCTTGTGCTGCTGCTAATTCGGCTTGACGCCCGGCGATAATTTCTGCTCTTGTGCCTACTTCTAAACTCGCTAGTTTACTTTGTTCTGCTGCTAGTCTAGCTTCGGCTGCTAAGACGGCTAACTCTTGATTGCGATCGTCGAGAATGGCGACAATTTGCTTAGGTTTAAGGCGATCGCCTATTTTAACTAAGACTTGTTTTACCTCTCCATCTACCTGAGTGCGAATCGTTGCTCGTCCACTAGCTTCTACTTGACCTAATAATTTTATCGTTCTGATGGCTTCTCCCGTTTTGAGTGTTGCTGTAGTTACAGGACGCGGTGGTGGTAGGACTCTTTGTTGGGATGATTCCACGGGTGGAGATAACCATTTTATTCCTTGTCCTATTCCCATAACAGCTCCACTCAGAACAATTATGCCTATTATTAGACTACGAGTTTTTTTGCTTGACATGATTTTGCCCGAGTTCTTACTGACCATGTTAAATGTTATTAAGAAATTTTGCCAAATCTTAACTCGTTAGTCTGGTTTATTTCTATGGTCTGAGAAAACCTGCGCCTCTCATACTTCTACTATAATGAGCGCGTTTCTGTTCGATTAAATCAGCTAATTCTTGACGCTGTTCCTGAGTTAGGACATTACGCACTTCTAGCATACTCTCAAAACGTAAATCAGCGCTTCGTTGACGCATATTCATAATTTCTTGGTATTTGCTGCGAATCACTTCATCCGAAGTATTATTAATCATCATCGTGCGTAATTCCTGATAAGCGTTGTTTAAGTCTTGGTGATTGGTCTGAATACTATCAGCATATTTAGCCTGAATTGCCCTAATTTCGTCTCTTTGGGAGTCAGTTAGGTTTAATTGTTCTAATAGTCTGCCTCCAGGGACAGGGTTTAAACTATAGTTAGGGCTAGAATTGTGCCAAAAAGGGTGAGCAGTAGATTCACTGGTCAATTGTGGACAAGTTAAACCCAGAATAACTAAAACACTAATTAAGGAAAAACGACGCAATAACATAATCTTAATCTCCTTTACCATTCAAGAGCAGTAATTTCCATTTCCAGGGTTTCTTCCCAATTATCAATCAGGAAAGCTTCCAAATTTTGTTCTGTTGAGGTATATCTCAAAGCGGGGCGATAATTTTGATAACCAGTCCAAGTGAGTAATAAACCACCGGCGATCGCCGTTACTAACCAGGGTAAATATTTAGTTTTTTGTCCCCTAGGGGGGAGACTCTCCATCAATTCTGCTTCTAAATCAACAGCAGCTTCAGGGGGATGGGGGCGATATCGACGCAGAAATGCGCTTAATTTGGGGTCATCTTCGGAGAATTTGCTCATAAATCTAATCCTTGTTGCTGTAAAAAAGTTCGCATAGCGTTGCGTCCGTGGTACAAACGAGATTTAACCGTACCTACAGGTATATTTAGAATCTTTGCTATTTCTTTTTGGGGTAGATCTTCCAAATCATGGAGAATTAGTACGGCGCGATGGTCAAAACTCAAAGTTTGTAAACCTCGCCAGATTAAATCCTGATAGTGTAATTCCATCACATCGAGTGATTCTGATTGACTATCTAATGACAACAGATTTTCTGAGCTTTCTTTTTGTTGTGCCAACTTCCGTCGCTGATCATTAGCCACATTCCAAGTGATCCGATAAAGCCAAGTAGAAAAATAAGCTACCTCTCTGAGTTTGGGTAAATTTTGCCAAGCTTTGAGAAAGACTTCCTGTACTAAATCATCTAAACAAAAATTACCACAGAGTTGATACAGTGTAGAACGAACTCTAGGTTGATAACGCCGATACAGTAAGCGAAAAGCTTGTTGATCTCCCCTAGTTGCTTTAAGTACTAATTCTCTGTCTGTAATCTTATCTAGGTCATTAGCCAACACTCTAAAAGTTTATCCTCACCGACTGGTCCATTAATATAGACTAGAGAGTTGAGTAAATGGTTCAATGAATTAATGATTAAAATTGCTAGTTTATTTTTGAGTTTGTTGCTTGCTAATGGTGCTTGGTTAGAGGACACTAACAATTGGAACAGTCCTAATGCTCCGATCCCAAATGCACCTAAGGTCAAAGACGGGGGGAATTTGGCTAATTGTCCAGACAATAATCGTCCTGCTGTTTTTCCTGAAGATGAACTTTTAGAAGCTGCGGGATGGACTCTGACAGGAGCAGCGCAAGTATTCGGAGCGACTAAAGTAATTACCGCGATGGCTAATGCTGATGGTATGTGTCGTCTTTTATCTTATAATGTGTTTGTCTTTACTGATGGTCAATTTTCCGGGACTTTATCTCCTGTAGAGATGTCTTCTCGCACTGATGGGAGTTTAGTTAAGGTTGATTTGTATCGAGAGGGTTATCTTTCGGCTACTTTTAATCGTTATAGTGAGACAGACGCCTTATGTTGTCCTTCTGGTTCTACTCAAGTTTTTTATGAGGTTAAAATGGAGGATAATTATCCTGTTTTAGTTCCCCAATTACCTGGGCATAATTTAACCCATCGGTAGATATGTTAATTAAATTAACTCCTCTTTAGCAATCTGTAATTATTTTAAATAGATAAGGAGGGGAAAACTTTGCTTCCTTCCTCCTAACTCTTGATACCTAATTTGTGCAACTAGTACATTGACTTTCTGATTCTTTATAGTCGTCTTTTTGTACTGTCCGTATATAATAAATCGCTTTACAGCCTAATTCCCAAGCCATAATTAGGGTATCAAAGATATCTTTAGCTTTAATGGCTTTTTGGGGTTGATCGGGTTCGTAAATACCTTGATTGAGGTTAAAGATTAATTCCATGGATATACCTGTGTCAATCCATTGCTGAATGGCGGCGATCGCTTTCACTACTGTTTGCTGGTTCAGGGTTTTATTTTCTTGGTAATACCAGTAGTAGTCGTTAATATAAGGTGGGGCAATGGGGACGGTTCCTTTGGCCCATTTGTCGTAGAAGAAACGACTATAGGCGGGTAAAACACTCGCTGTACAACCCTGGACGAGGGAAGAGGAGGTATTGGGAGCGATCGCCGTGATATGAGAGTTACGGATACCGTAGGTTTGGATATCTTCGGCTAATTGTAGCCAGCGTTGAGGCTGTTTAGCGTGTTGTTGATACCATTGTGGGGGTTTATTCCCGATCAATTTCCCTTGACTCCATTGACTTCCTGGAAACGCGGGATAAAAACCTCTTTCTTTGGCTAATTCCATCGAGGATTTAGTACACCAATAACCGATATCTTCAAATAAATCGTTGATCTCTTCTAGGTGGGTATAGGAGAGTTTACGTTTTGCTAACCAGTCGGCTAATCCCATGCAACCAATCCCTATAGTTCGATAATGTTGGTTATGGTTTTTAGCGGCTACAAAGGGGGGTTCGGTAATGTCGATGGTATTGTCGAGAATTCTGACTCCTAACTCACACAGATAAGGGATTTCTGTTACCTCAATATTAGCTAAATTGAGACTGATTAGGTTACAACAATGGGCTTTATCTCCTGGTTTGACGTTGGAGAATGATTCTGTACAGAGATTGACTGCTGGGATATAACCGTCGTGTTGATTAGGATTAGCGCGGTTTATGGTGTCTTTAAAGGCTAGATAGGGTAAACCTGTCTCTACTTGTGCTCTCATGATTAACTTAAATAGTTCTTTGGCGTTAATCTTTTTGTAGAGGTTGACTTTGCTATCTAGATGTTTCTCTATCTGTTGATACCAGTATTCAAATTCATCACCCCATAATTCGGCTAATTCGATGCCAAATTCTCGTCTAATCTCGTAAGGATCAACCAATGTCCAGTCTTGATTATTGACAACACGACGCATAAATTCATCGACGATGACTAGTTGGGGGAAGACGTCATAAGCTTTACGACGTTGATCACCGTTTTCGGTTTGCATCTCTAAGAATTCGGGGACATCTAGATGCCAGATATCAATACTAGTGGTAACTGCGCCGGCGCGTCTTCCGCCTTGGTTAACGGCGATCGCTGTGTCGTTGAGTATTTTAATCCAAGGGATCACACCCCCAGAGGCGATTTTTTTTCCCATTACCCAACTACC
>CALGKL010000010.1 GCA_937930495.1 uncultured Gloeocapsa sp. | reverse complement strand
CCTTGATAGTAGCTGTTTTATTTCTAGGTCCACAGACCAGAGAGCGTAACTTTGCTTTAAATTTATTTTGGGCTTGGTGGTGGCCTTTAGTTTTAATCGGTTTTCCTTTTGTCGGTCGTCTCTGGTGTGCCATTTGTCCTTTTATGATTTATGGAGAAATCACCCAGAAACTCTCTTTATGGTTGTTTCCTCGTCAATTAAAAACTTGGCCTAGAGATAAAGGGGAAAAATACGGCGGTTGGTTTCTCTTTGGTTTATTTGCCCTGATTTACCTCTGGGAAGAGTTATGGGATTTACCCAATACCGCTTATTTGTCGGCTTGTTTACTGTTATTAATTACCGCCGGAGCGATGATTTTCTCAGCTATTTTTGAACGTCGTTTCTGGTGTCGTTATCTATGTCCCATTGGGGGGATGAATGGTTTATTTGCTAAATTAGCCATAACCGAATTACGCGCACAACAAGGTATCTGTTCAGCCGAATGTAGTACGTATCAGTGTTATAAAGGTGGTCCACAAAAAGGAGAAGGTTTAGCAACTTTAGGATGTCCTCTTTATTCTCATCCGGCTCAATTAGAAGATAATCGCGATTGTGTCCTCTGTATGACTTGTTTAAAGGCCTGTCCCCATCGTTCGGTAGAATTAAATTTACGTCCTCCTGGCATAGAATTGTGGACAACTCATACCCCGAGGGTTTATGAGGTAGCTTTATTATTTCTGTTACTCAATGGGGTGTTTTTACACCAGTTACCTGAGTTACTCCCTTGGTTAGGCTTAAATCTCCCTTTAGAGGATTTTACTACCCATTTGGTTTTGGCGATCGCCGTGTTAATTTTTCCCTTCTGCATACCTTGGGCTGGTTATGGGAGTATCCGTCTTCTGAGTAACTCTATCATTAAACTCAAACCCCGTAGTTTTATCGAGTTAGCCTATGGTTATCTCCCCTTGGTTTTAGCCGCTAATTTGGCTTACTATTTACCCCTGGGTTTAACCGAAGCGGGTCAAATTCTGCCGATTACCATGATTACTTTTGGTTGGGAGGTAACGGGTTTACCTATCTTAGTGGCCCATCCCGCTGTAATCGCTTTCTTACAGGGAGTAACGCTGATACTGGGTTTGCTCCTGAGCATAGTCCTAACCCAAAAAATCGCTAAACAACCCCTCACTCTCTTATTACCTCAGCATTTAAGTTGTTTACTCCTGACGGTGGTTTTTTGGTCTTTAAATTAATTCACATATAAAACTTGATAATTACCGAAAAGCTTCAAGACGCCTGTATTCTTTTGCAACTCTTCTAACCCTGACTGAATATTGCTATCTGTCAAACAACCTTCTAAATCGATATGAAATAGATATTCCCCCAAGGTACGTTTGGTGGGACGAGATTCAATCCGACTCATGTTAATCTGACGACTAGCTAAGCTAGAAAGGGGTTTAACCAAACTACCAGGTATATTAGCAGGTACACTAAAGGCTAAAGAAATATGACTTCCCTTTGACTGTTGCTTTTCTAACCCCACTACCCAAAAACGGGTACAGTTGTCGGGATAGTCATTAATATTCATCCCTAGTATGGGTATATTGTATAACCTCGCTGCTCGTTGAGAGGCGATCGCCCCTGCACTCGTTTCCTCCCGTAAATGAGCCAATGCTTCTGTGGTAGAATTGGTCGGGATTAATTCTACTTCCGGGAGATGTTTTTCTAACCATCTTTGACATTGTCCCAAAGCTTGAGGATGGGAGTACACCCTCTTAAGCTTGGCTAAGTCCGGGTTGTGTGAGACTAGGGTATGACTAATTGGTAAAATTAAGGCTTGTTGAATCTGTAAACCCTCTAATTCCCACAACAAATCTAGGGTAATCGCTACACTCCCTTGAATCGAGTTTTCTACCGGAACTACTGCTAGTTTAGCTTCCCTATCCACTACCGCTTGTAAAGTCTTTAGGATATTAGCATAGGGTACTAATTGATAGGTTTTTGTTGTTTGTTGTTCTAACCAGACTTGATATCCTATCGTAGCAGTCTCTGTATATGTTCCCTGGGGTCCTAGATAAGCGATCTTCTCAGTCATTGTAAATTTTTGTCAGCAAGGTTTAAGTTAATTCTCAAAACAGTCTAATCTTGAAAATCAAGTCTTTACACTGGGAAAAAATGTAAAGTAATATTAAGATAGAAGTTAAAGAAATATTAAGAAGATGGAAATAGAATTTAGGGCTACAGAAACAGTAGAAATCAAGGTACAACAACAAGAGATACCAATTCAACACTACCTCCGTCAACCCCAAAGACTCGTTAAAGCGATCGCCAACCCCAATCTGATGGAACAACTCTCAGAAGAAAGATTCCGTCTGAAAATGCGTCCCCTCAACTTTCTCGAAATCTATCATTTCCAACCCACAGTAGTAATAAGGGTTACGCCCGATTCCCAAGGAAATGTTTACCTCAAGTCAGAAGATTGCCAGATTAGAGGAATCGAATATATCAATAATCGCTTTTCTCTGTATGTTAGCGGAAAATTAGCCACTATAGAACAAAATGGTCAAACCTATTTAAAAGGGAAAGCTAATCTACAGGTAAAAGTCGAACTTCCTCCACCTCTGTGGTTGACTCCTAAACCCCTGTTAGAGATAACCGGTAAT
>CALGKL010000009.1 GCA_937930495.1 uncultured Gloeocapsa sp. | reverse complement strand
CAAAAGGATCTAAGGTCGTGGTATAAAGTCTCTCTACTACGGAAATTAATCTGACCCAAGAATCGTCAATTTCATGTGCTGACTCAGAATTGATAGTAATACTTGGCTGATCAGCAAAAGAATCGGAGATATTTTGAGACTCTGCTTTAGGTGTATAGAGCAATACTGAGCAAAAACACAGTAAAAAAGGAGTTAAACTTGGTTTACTCATTAGTATTTATACTTAGTAAATAAATTAATTCGCTATTATCTTAACATTAAGATTCAGTTACTAAAAGATTTTGAAGATAATCGTTCCATTTTTCGGCTAAAGATAGCTCAGTAAAGGGTATTCTTACTACTTCAGTACTATTGTGAAATTTAAACTCCAGACTAGCGCCACCTTTGGGGAGATTAGGAAGTAAACTAAGGGAACTGACAGTGGTTAAAGAAAAGGTTTGTATGTCTTTAGGGAGCGATCGCGTGGGTTTACCCCAGGTTATTTGATTATTTTTGATACCTAAAACTCCATAGATATCGTATTTACTGCGTTCAAATTCCTCAGCCCACCGGCGATAAGCTTCAACTTTTTGATATTCATTCCATCCTGCCCATGCTAACCAACTAAATAATAACAGTAGGGGTAACCAGAATAAACCGCGTTCCATGATTATAGTTATGATAAAAATTAGATAGTACTTGTGATTAGTGTAACCTAGGCTATAATTATGACATCTTATGCAACAGCTTCCGCCCGAGCCGAAATGAGCGAACTACGTCGCTTGAAAACACTATTACCCCCTGAATTACAAAGTTGGGTAATGGTAGAAGCGAGTACCGATGTTAACCCTCCTTTGATTCGCTGTGAGGAAATTGGTAAGGACGAGGTGGAAATACAAGTAGATTTAAGTAAATGGGAAAATTTAGCCATAGATCAACGTAATTTACTCTTTTGGCACGAGGTAGCTCGTATTCAAAATGATACCATTCCCCGAGAGGGCTGGGAAATGGCTGCTTTAGCCATTGGTTTAGGAGGTGCGGTTGGTGAACTTTGGGTACAGGATGGTTTATTATTATTACTCGCTCTAGCACTTTGTGGTATTTCCGGTTATCGACTTTGGCAAAAGAATAACGGCGAAAAACAAATCCGCGAAATGATCGAAGCTGACGAAAAGGCGATCGCTTTAGCTACCCGTTTTGGTTATTCTCTGCGTAATGCTTATAAAAGTCTAGGGAGTGCTTTAAAAACTTTGATCGAACAAACTCCCAATCGTCGTCAACGCAAAATTTACGATGAACGTTTACAAGCTTTGCGACGTAGTGCTAATAAAGCTAAAGCCCAAATGGAATCCTCAGGAGAAACTATTCGCGAAATTAACTAAGGTTTAATTCTCAAAAAATGGGCGCAAAATTTGCGCCTTGTCTGTAAATTTACTGAGGATAGTAATGCTAAGCCTACTAGTTATTTTCCAGTGCCCTGTTAGAAAATATGGTAATCTTTAAAGATTTGGTAAAGATAATTGATTTCAAGATAATTTTGTGTTAAAAGTTAGTGAGACTTAAATTCTTACTACCAATGAATAAGAGATTTTCACAAATATCCTCTTTGGTCTTAATCGGCTCTTCTGTGCTGTTTGTTGATGCTTACATCAATCCTCATCAGGCAGAAGCCGCTGTTATCAGGCCAGGATTTAATAGTAATACTCTCCCTAGAAATGATGATTTGTCTACAGATTTAGTAGATATTGGTTTTACGGCTAATTTCTTTGGTGTAAGTCGTAACCAACTATACGTTAATAATAACGGTAACGTTACTTTTGACGAAGCTCTGCCGACATATACTCCTTTTGATTTAAATTCAACTGGTAGACAGATTATTGCTCCCTTTTTCGCTGACGTAGATACCAGGAACCCTGCTTCCGCTGAAGTTACCTACGGTCAAGGAAATGTAGGTGGGCGCAGTGCTTTTGGTGTTAACTGGGATGGAGCAGGAGTAGGGTTTTTTGATGAGAGAGCGAACCCTCTCAATAAATTCCAGTTGGTGATGATCGATCGCTCTGATACTGGTGCTGGAAATTTTGACTTTGAGTTTAACTACGAACAAATTCTCTGGGAAACCGGTGAAGCTAGCGATGGTAACTCCAGTGGTTTAGGTGGTAGCTCTGCTAGAGTCGGTTATTCTAATGGTCAGGGGACTTCTTTTGAATTACCCGGTTCCGCGGTTAACGGTGCTTTTCTCGATGGTGGTCCTGCTGATACTCGTTTGATTGGTAATCGTCGTAATAGCGATTTAGATGGTCGTTACGTCTTTGAAGTACGTAATGGTGAGGTTCAACCTCCCGATCCTGAACCCGAACCCGATCCCGAACCCATTCCCGATCCCGAACCCGAACCCGATCCCGAACCCATTCCCGATCCTGAACCCGAACCCGATCCCGAACCCATTCCCGATCCTGATCCCGATCCCCCTATTGATCCTCAACCCGAGCCCATTCCTGAACCTACCTCTATTTTGGGCTCTCTCCTATTAGGATCTGGATTGATTTGGCGCAAGTCTAAAAATAAGCGTTAAATAGCTAAAATAATTAAAGTTAAACAACCTCTTGAAAAGAGTAGGTTGTTTTTTTATTATGATTACAACAATGTCTGATTTATATATCTCTTGGTCTGATTACCACCAGAAAATTGAAATTCTCGCTCGTAAAATTTATCAATCTGGTTGGGATTTTAATCAAATTGTTTGTATTGCCAAAGGTGGGTTAAGAATTGGGGATATTTTTTGTCGTCTTTTTGACCAACCCCTGGCTATTCTCTACGCTAAATCCTATGGGGGTGATGGCAATCGCACTAGAGGAGAGATTAGGATTGCAGAGCAATTATTAAATCTTGAGCCTAAATTAGGTAATAAAGTCTTGTTGGTGGATGATTTAGCTGATTCGGGAGTCAGTTTACGATATAGTTTGGATTGGTTGTCAACTAATTTCCCTCAAGAAGTGGAAGAGATTCGTACCGCGGTAATTTGGGTAAAAGGTGCTAGTGTCATTACTCCTGATTATTATGTTGATTATCTCCCCGATAACCCCTGGATTCATCAACCTTTTGAGCGTTATGAGCAAATGAAGCCCGATGATTTATGAGAGAAATGTTAGAGATCCCTGCATTCGTAGAGAATTAAATTTAAAAAAAATGTTTTTTTTTGTATATTTTAGGAGAGAAAGTACAATGAGTCGGGATGAAGAAACTAAACAAACTTTTATACTTTTATTTAGGACTAAGTTTGAGTTTAACACCAAAATTAGCTTTAGGCACAGAAACTACGACAACAACCCAACAGATAAACTGGTTTCAAGCAGTTATACTGGGGATGATCCAAGGATTAACCGAATTCTTACCCATAAGTAGTACAGCACATTTAAAAGCTATCCCCGTAGCTATAGGGTGGGGAGATCCGGGAGTCACTTTTACGGCGATTATTCAACTAGGCAGCATAGTAGCAGTAATTTGGTATTTTTGGCAAGATCTTAGGGAAATTTGCTTAGGAATGTTCCAAGGGATTCGGACATCGGACTATCAGTCTTTGGACTTTCGTTTAGCAATGGGGATAGGATTAGGCACAATCCCAATTTGTCTGGTGGGATTAGGGTTAAAATTGTTAGTCGAGGATTTAGATAATTCTCCTTTCAGGAGTATGACGGCGATCGCTATTGCTTCGATAGTCATGTCCTTACTATTAGCCTTAGCCGAGAAATTCAGTCAACATAAACGGAATTTTGAGGAATTGAGGATAAAAGATGGTATTTGGATGGGAATAGCCCAAACCTTAGCTTTAATTCCCGGTGTATCTCGTTCAGGCTCAACGATTACGGCGGGATTATTTGGGAATTTAGAAAGGTCAACAGCCGCACGTTTCTCCTTTTTACTAGGAATACCAGCGATTACGATCGCCGGGATAGTAGAATTGAAAGACGTCCTCAGCCAAGGAATAGCCCAAAGTGAAATTATCTCAGTGATTATCGGTTTAATTTCTTCGGGAATATTTTCTTATTTGGCGATCGCCTGGTTAATTAAGTATCTCCAGACTAAGGATACTTGGATATTCGTTTGGTATCGTCTGATTTTTGGGTTAGCTATCTTGGTTGGAGTTGGTACTAAGTTGATTCCTAATTAGATTAGATAATTCAATTTATTTAAAATAGATTTTCAATGAGTCCTACTGTTTTTTCAGAAGGAAGAGACTCAATTTTGGCTTAAGTTGGCATTTGAAGTAACTCATGTGTTATCTAAGGGTATTTGGATTTGCTGATGCTACAATTAAACAAATATTGGCCAAATTTAGACATTGATTTAAGTAAAGAAATTATTAAAAATCACCAAAGGTTTCCTTTAAAATATAAAGACAAACACTAGAAACTATGAGTAAAACCGCTACTAAACCTGCGCGGATCAGCCAAATTATTCCCAACTCCATTGCTGAAGAGATCGGCTTTGAAGTAGGAGACGCCATAGTTAGTATCAATGGAACATCTCCTAGAGATTTGATTGACTATCAATATCTTTGTGCTGATGAATTTCTCGTTGTAGAAGTATTAGACAACAAAGGGAAAAAACACCTAATCGAAATCGAGAAAGATTATGACGAAGACTTAGGGTTAGAATTTGAAACAGCCCTATTTGATGGTTTAATTCAATGTAACAATCGTTGTCCTTTTTGTTTTATCGATCAACAACCCCCGGGAAAAAGAGATAGTCTTTACCTCAAAGACGATGATTACCGTCTCAGCTTTTTGTATGGAAGTTATTTAACCTTAACCAATCTGACTCAAAAAGAATGGCAAAGAATCGAACAAATGCGCTTATCACCCTTATACGTATCTGTACACGCCACAGAGCCAGATATTAGGATTAGATTACTCAAAAATGAGCGCGCCGGTCAAATTTTAGAACAATTACAGTGGTTTCGAGAAAAGCGCCTTTCCATTCATGCTCAAGTAGTAGTTTGTCCAGGAATCAACGACGGAAAACACCTAGAAACAACCCTATTAGATTTAAGTAGTTTTCATCGTGGAGAAATTCCCGCGGTCCTATCAGCAGCAGTAGTACCCGTGGGATTAACCAGGTTTCGTCCCCCGGAAGATGAGTTAACCCCTGTAACCAAAGATAAAGCACAAGAAGTAATCGCCCAAGTCGAAAAAATACAAGAGAAATTGATCAAGCAATACGGAACCCGTTTTGCGTGGTTAGCAGATGAGTGGTATTTGATCGCCCAAAGAGAATTACCACCAGAATCAGCCTACGAAGATTATCCCCAAATTGGTAATGGCGTAGGTTCAATACGTCAATTTCTCAAAGAATTTCAGCTTCAAGCCGAAAAAATA
>CALGKL010000008.1 GCA_937930495.1 uncultured Gloeocapsa sp. | reverse complement strand
ATCTTGATTTAAGATAGCATAATAAGTTATAATAGAAAGCTTTGACTGTGAGAAAAGGGATATATGGCAGGAACAGAACTAAAAGCGGATATGTGGGTTAGTGAGTACATCACACCCTGGGATATTTACGTACACGGGGTTAACCGCATTCTCGTTTACCAGAAAACCGCTTATCAAGAAATGTATATCGTAGAAAGTGGTGCTTATGGTAAAGCTTTGGTACTCGATGGTAAATGGCAATCTTGTACAGGTGATGAATTTCTCTATCATGAGGCTTTGGTACATCCGGCGATGATCGCCCAGAAATCACCTCAAACCGTCTTGATTTTAGGTGGTGGTGAAGGTGCTACCATTAGGGAAGTCTTACGCTGGAAAAGTGTGACTAAGGTTATGATGGTGGATATCGATGGGGAAGTAGTCGAAGCTTGTCGTCAACATCTCCCGGAAATGCACCAAAACGCTTTTGATGATCCTCGTGTGGAATTGGTCATCGCTGATGCCTTAGAAATTTTAGATACCACCCCTCAAACTTGGGATGTAATTATCTCTGATTTGTCAGATCCGATTGAAGAGGGTCCATCTTTTGCTCTGTTTACCAAAGAATACTATCAAAAGTTACAAAAAGTCTTGAATCCCCACGGCGTAGTAGTAATTCAAGCAGGTCCTGTAGCACCTGCTAATCTCCAATTACACGCCCGTTTAGTTAATACCCTCAAGGCGGTTTTTCCCCATGTTCACTCTTATTTCTCTCCTACTACTACCTATGGTTCGGCTTGGGGTTTTGCTTTAGCTTCACAGGAAACTCTCGAAACTCAACCCTCCCCTTCAGCGGTGGATGAGTTACTAGTTACCCAAACCCATGGTGGTTTTAAAGCACTTGATGGCGTGGGTTTATTGGGGATGTTAAATACTCCCCTGTATATTCGTCAGGCGATCGCCTCGGAAACCCAAGTTTATACCCTCAGTGAACCTCCTAAATTTTTCGGGAAGGGAGTCAGTAAATAAGATTTAAAAAATAGTGCTTTTTTGCTTCTTTTTCACCAAAAAAGAGGCTTTTTCTCTATTTTTATTTTTTGGTAGCTAAAAGGCTTGAATCCATTCCTTAATCTGATATTCTGTCCAAATACCATTAAGCCAATAGGGGTCATTTTCGATTAATTCTCGCACTTTTTCAGGGTTAGGAGCTTCATAAATAGCAAAAACCAGCGTATTATCTACCGTAGGACCGATAGTAATCAGAATACCTTGCTCTTTTTGTCTAGCTAAACCCTCTAAATGGGCTTGACGGTAGGGGGTACGTTTAGTCAAGGCGTCCTCACAATAGCTACCCCACATCACATATTTGGCCATCTTAACTCCTTAAGGTCACTTGAAAATTTTTAACTAGAGTATCTCGTATTTTTTGATGTACCGGTTCTATTTCCGTTTCCGTTAACGTGCGATCGCCCACTCTATAGACTAGACTAAAAGCTAGGCTTCTTTGTCCCGAGGGGACATTCTCTCCCTGATATTGGTCAAATAATTCAACTTTTTCGAGTAAATCTCCACCGACTTTAGTCATCGCTGCGGTTAATTCCGCTACCGTCAAGTTTTCAGAGACAAAAAAGGCTAAATCCCTAGTTATCGCGGGATAGGTTGAGTAAGGGCTAAATTTAGTTTTTAAAGTAGCTTTTTTACTCAAAACCTCCTCTAACAATGGAAAATTCAATTCAAAGACGTAAACTTCAGGGGGTAAATCCTTACTTTTAGCTAATTGGGGATGAATTTGACCAAAATAACCCAATTCTTGACCATCTAGCCAGAGATTAGCCGTTCTTCCCGGATGTAGATTGCTATAACTATCACTAGCACGGTATTCTACTTGAAGATTGAAAGCGTTAAAGACGCTTTCTAATAATCCTTTCGCTTCATACCAAGAGAGACTAGGTACTTTTCCTCCCTGTAACCAGCGTCCCGTTAAATAGCGATCGCCTCCGAGAATCCCCCCGACCTTTTCTGTTTCCTCAATTTCCTGACTGTAGTAAAAAACCCGTCCCACTTCAAAAGCATTGAGTACACCATTCCCCTGAGAAACGTTGTAAGCGCAAGCTTCGATCAATCCGTTGATTAAATTAGTTCTTAATCCAGAATATTCCTTAAATAAAGGATTATTAATCACTAATTCAGCTTCTGTGGCGCTAACTAGGGAATAGTGTACCACTTCGGTCAAACCAATAGAACGCAATAAACTTCTGAGTTGACGTTTTACCCTTTCGGTAGTTGAGAGATACCCGGGTTGGGTTTTAGTGGGCAATTCCGCGCTCAAGCGATCATAACCATAGAGACGGGCTACCTCTTCGATTAAATCTATTTCTCTTTCTAAATCCCGTTGACGATAGGGAGGTATGGTTACTTGCCAAGATTCGGTATCGGTTTTAAACTCTAACTCACAACCCAAAGCTTGTAAAATCGACTCAACTTTCTCTACAGGAATCGTTCCCTCTTCTACCCTTCCTAACACCTGTTGCAGACGAGGGTAACGGAGAGTAACTACACGAGTTTCTTTAACCAAACTTCCTGCTGTAGTTTGACTAACTACTTGCCCCCCGGCTAATTCTGTGATCAGAGCGATCGCCCTGGTTAAAGCCAAGGGAAACTCAGCTTGATTAATTCCCCGTTCGTAACGTGATGAAGATTCCGTGCGCAGACTCTGACTCCGAGCTGAGCGTCTAATTACCACTGAATCAAAGATCGCCGATTCTAAAACTAGATTCGTCGTCCCCTCATCTACTTCTGTCTCTTCCCCTCCCATGACTCCGGCGATCGCCACAGGTACATCATTAGCAGTGATTAACAGATTTTGGGGTTTTAACTCTCGTTTTTGACTGTCTAGAGTTTGGATAGTTTCTCCCTGTTTACTGAAGCGTACACCTAGATTAATATTCTCCCCTAGACCCCGTAATTTTTCCCGATCAAAAGCGTGGAGAGGTTGACCCCATTCCAGGAGAATATAATTAGTCGCATCTACCACATTATTAATCGACCGAATCCCTGCACTTTGGAGTCGCCATCGCAACCAATCGGGAGAAGGAGCAATTTTTACCCCTTCAATAACCGTAGCTACATATATAGGACAAGCTCGAGGTTCAGCAATGTTAATCTCTAGATTTGCCGGTATTGCTGCTGATATAGACTCTACCACAGGTAAAGTTATTTGCTTTCCCGTTAAAGCTGCTACTTCTCGCGCTACTCCTACCATACTCAACGCATCAGCGCGATTAGCCGTAGTAGTCAAATCCAGGATAACATCATCTAGACCCAACAGAGGACGCACATCTAGACCAGGTTTTAGGTTAGAATCAGCAAAAATATGAATTCCTTCAGACTCTTTAGTCAAACCCAACTCAGCCAGAGAACAAATCATCCCCTCTGAAGGAACACCCCGTAACTTAACCGGTTTTAATTTTAAATCAACAGCGGGTAAATAACTGCCCAAAGTAGCCACCGCTACAAAAATGTCCGAGCGAACATTCGGCGCACCACAGACGATATTCGCTAGATTCTCAGTCCCGATATCTACCTGACATACTCTTAATTTATCAGCATTAGGATGGGGTTGACAGTCAATCACCCTACCGATTACCACTCCCTCAGCTAAGACGCGTAGATCGATAATCTCTTCAACTTCAAACCCAGCTAT
>CALGKL010000007.1 GCA_937930495.1 uncultured Gloeocapsa sp. | reverse complement strand
ATTTGAGGACTAGTTAAACCCAAATCAGCTTTAGATTGATTAGGTTCAGCGTGTTCTACTAATAGGTCGGGAACACCAAAGCGTTTCAGTGGTACAAGAATATTATTATCCATTAAAGCTTCGGCTACAGCTGAACCAAATCCACCCATTAAACAACCCTCTTCTAGGGTAACTACTTTACCGATACGTTGGGCTAAAGGTAAAATTAACTCGGTATCGAGGGGTTTGACAAAACGAGCATTGACCACCGTAGCTTCAATACCGTGTTCACTGAGAACTTCGGCGGTTTGCATAGCGGTATAAACCATGGAACCGTAACCTAGCAACAAGACATCTTCCCCATTGCGCAGAATTTCTCCTTTACCTATGGGTATTCCTTCCCATCCTTCCTCCATTAGGGGAACACCAAAACCACTACCACGAGGATAACGCATCGCGATTGGTCCTTTGGTGTAATTAACACCTGTGACCAGCATTTCCTGTAATTCGGCTTCGTCTTTAGGCGCCATGATTACCATATTGGGAATACAGCGTAAATAGGCGATATCGTACATTCCCTGGTGGGTAGGACCATCAGCGCCAACGATTCCCGCGCGATCTAAACAGAAGAAGACGGGGAGATTTTGAATACAGACGTCGTGAATAATTTGATCGTAAGCCCTTTGTAGGAAGGTAGAGTAGATAGCGACTACAGGACGCATGCCTTCACAAGCTAAACCTGCAGCCAGGGTGACGGCGTGTTGTTCGGCTATACCCACGTCTATATACTGTTTAGGAAGTTTAGCGTGTAGTTTATCTAAACCTGTACCAGTAGCCATAGCTGCGGTAATCGCCATAATTTTGGGGTTTTCTTCAGCTAGTTTAGTGAGTGTATGACCAAAGACTTTAGCATAACCAGGAGGTTTAGGTTTACTTGAGGGTATGGGTTTACCTGTAGAGAGGTTAAAGGGGTTTTGAGCGTGATAACCAACTTGATCTTTTTCGGCGAGTTCGTAACCTTTTCCTTTGACTGTGGCGACGTGAACGAGTACAGGACCTTTGACGCGATGTGCTTGTTTAAAGGTGTTGATTAATTCTTCGAGGTTATGTCCATCGATTGGTCCAAAGTAAGTAAAACCTAGTTCTTCGATAACCGCACCTACTTTAGGTACAGCTAAGCGTTTCATCCCTTCTTTGACTCTCTCCATTTCTGGTGTCAGAGATTCTCCAACGAAGGGGAGGTGTTTAAATTGTTCTTCTAAATTATCCGAGAGAAATTGTATAGGATCACTCAATCGCACCTTATTAAGATAACGAGAGATCGCACCGACATTGGGAGAAATAGACATTTCATTGTCGTTGAGCACAACCATCAGGTTAGTATGGGGTAGGTGTCCGGCGTGATTGATTGCTTCTAAAGCCATTCCTCCTGTTAAAGCGCCATCACCGATAACCGCGACGACTTTGTAGTCTTCTCCTTGGGCGTCTCTGGCTAGGGCCATACCCAGAGCCGCTGATATACTGGTAGAAGCGTGACCGGCGCCAAAGTGGTCAAATTTACTCTCACAGCGTTTGAGATAGCCCGCTATTCCATCTTTTTGACGTAGGGTGTGGAATTGGTGATATCTTCCTGTGAGCATTTTGTGAGGATAGGCTTGGTGTCCTACATCCCAGATTACTTTATCTCTGTCTAGGTCTAGGGTTTGATAGAGTGCTATAGTTAATTCGACTACTCCTAAACCTGGTCCTAAATGTCCACCAGTAGCTGCTACAGTTTGTAAGTGTTTTTCGCGTATTTGCCGTGCTATGGTTTCGAGTTGACGAACGGACAAGCCGTGTAACTGGTTCGGATGCGTAATTTCACTTAGGTGCATATCCGCCTATTGAATTTAAATCTACTATTTAACACTTTAACTTTTTTTTAAGATTAGAAGGGTTAATAATCATAACAAAATGGTTGTTTACAATTTTTCTTTGACGGTTACTCCATTTCTCTTGAGGATATAAGCTGGTATCCCCACCACAACACAGTCGTCAGGAACGTCTTTGACTACTACGGCGTTAGCGCCTATGGTTACGTTGTTACCTATCTGTATATTACCGAGAACTTTTGCTCCGGCGGTAATTCTGACGTTGTCACCGATTTTGGGTCTTCCTGTTTTGTCTTTATAGCCAATGGTGACTTGTTGATTAATCCAACAGTTAGCCCCTAATTCGGCCATAACTATGGTACTAAATCCGTGTTGAATGAATAATCCTGGTCCAATTTCACAGGATAAGTCTAAAAATAGGTAGGGACAGGGTGGGTAAAATATTTTTAAGCAAAACATGGCTAGTTTACCTGCTATATTACCCTTGCTAAGTCGATAATAGTAGAGGTTACGAAATTCTTTCGCTTCTTGGAGTAATGCTAGGAGTTGTTTGAGAGGCGATCGCTTTGGCCAGGATAAACAGTCAACCCATCTCTCAACGTCTAAGACAATGATGGTTTGTTGATCGCTCAGGAAAAAGGCTATTAATAAGGGGGAGACCCAGAGTATTTTTAAATTAAAGCAAATTTGTCTGAGAATTGTTTTCATGGAGTCAGCTGATGTTAGAATTTTGCCCTAGGGTTTCGGTGATTATTCCTATTTATAACGGGGAGACAGATATACCCGGATTGCTCGAGACTATTGCTCAGCAAAATTATCCTGCTGATCGGGTAGAGTATCTCTTAATCGATAATAACAGTAACGATCGCACCCCTGAACTGTTAACTACTGCTGTAGAACAATTAACCCCAAAAGGTTTAAATCTACGTTATCTGAGTGAAAATGAGATTCAAAGTGCTTACGCTGCTCGTAATCGCGGCATTCGCGTCGCTGTTGGTGAGATTCTCGCTTTCACTGATGCTGATTGTCGTCCTGATTTTAATTGGTTAACCGAAATAGTCAAACCTTTTGCCCAAGATAATATCGCTTTGGTGGTGGGGGAAATTCAAGCTTTACCTGGTGAAACTTGGTTAGAGCAATACGCTGAACGTGTACAGATGATGTCACAAAAGTGGTTAGTAGAACATCCTTTTTCTCCCTATGGTCAAACTGCTAATTTAGCCCTCAGACGGGAGGCGATCGCCAAAGTTGGTTTATTTCGTCCCTATTTAACCTCCGGTGGTGACGCTGATTTGTGTTGGCGGATTCAGAGTCAAACCCCAGGGCAATTGGCCTATGCTCCCACTGCTATAGTTTACCATCGTCATCGTAATAATCTCCGGGATTTTTACCAACAATGGCGACGTTATGGTAGTTCCAATCGTTATCTTCATGAGTTACACGGAGTGGATTTAGGACCGGAATTAACCTTGGGTGCAACGGTTTACCGTCTGACTCGCTGGTTACTCAAGGAATTACCTTCAGATACTGTCAAAATTATCACAGGCAAAGGTCAACCCATTGATTTACTAAAAACACCAATAGGTTTAATTGGCTTTCAAGCTAGGTCTTTAGGTCAGAAAGAAGCTAAATTACCTGAGTTAGCCAGACAAATTGATTATCTTTAGTACAAACGACTAACTACATAATCTGGTAACTCTTGTAAGGTTTGTAATGAGGGAGAGGGTTTTAACCCTTCTAAATATTTTCTGGCGAGATTAGCTTGTTCTAAAGCGAGATTTCTAGCCCTTTCTATACCCTTGCTTTCTCTGATTAATTCTAGGGCGGTTTCTATGTCTCCTTCTTGACTAAATTCTCTTTCAATTAAGACTGTTAATGCGGGTTTTTCTGGTAAAGCGTATAGTACCGGTGCGGTTAAATTACCGCTGATTAAATCTGAACCTGCAGGTTTCCCTAGTACTTCTGTAGAACCCGTAAAGTCTAAGATATCATCCACAATTTGAAAGGCTAAACCCAGATGACGTCCATAATGATATAGATTATTGGCTATGGTTTCCGATGTCTCACTTAATAAACAAGCTGATTTAGCGCTATTGGCAATCAAGGAAGCGGTTTTGTAGTAACTTTTGTCTAAATAGGTTTCCAAAGATAAGGTTGTATCAAAACGGTTGATTCCTTGTAAGATTTCTCCTTCGGCAAAATCTCTGATCACTTCTGAAAGTAGTTTGACTACTTCGAGATTATCTAGATTAGCTAAGTACCAAGAGGATTGAGCAAAGAGAAAGTCTCCTGCTAAGACCGCAATGCGATTACCAAATAAATTATTAACCGTGGGGACATTTCGTCTTAATTCAGCTTCATCAACAATGTCGTCGTGAACTAAACTCGCGGTATGAATCATTTCGGTTATTTCGGCTAAACGTCTAT
>CALGKL010000006.1 GCA_937930495.1 uncultured Gloeocapsa sp. | reverse complement strand
CCCATAACTTCGGGGTAACAATATCAGAATTTCACGCTTTTAACCAACAACAGGCTAATTATTGGCCCCATTCCCTCAATACTTCCTCTACTCATGATACAAAAAGAAGTGAAGATGTAAGAGCAAGAATCAACGTCCTCTCCGAAATACCCCAACAATGGCAAACTCAAGTCATTATTTGGCAAAAAATGAATGAACAATATAAACAAAATGGCGTTAATTCTATCACCCTAGATACCAATGACGAATATTTTCTCTATCAGAATTTAGTTGGTGCATTACCTTTTGAACCATACGACCATCAAGATTTTATCAACAGAATTAAACAATACGTTATCAAAGCAGTCAGAGAAGCTAAAGTCCATACAGGTTGGTTGCATCCGGACACCGACTATGAAGATAATTTTGTTAATTTTGTGGAAAAATTATTAACAGATGAACCAGAGAATCAGTTTTTGAGTAGTTTACGCACTTTTGGAGAGAAAATAGCCCATTATGGTATTTTAAACTCTCTTTCACAAACTCTGTTAAAGTTGACTTGTCCTGGTGTACCAGATATCTATCAGGGAACGGAAATGTGGGATTTTAGTTTAGTAGATCCTGATAACCGTCGTCCGGTAGATTATCATAAACGTCTCCAGGAGTTAGAACAATTACAGCAAGCACAAGAACAAGATTTACCTGGTTTATTAGAGAATATCCTCAAATATAATAAAGATGGCCGAGTTAAATTATATCTGATTCATCAAACCCTAAAAGCTTTAGCAGAATATCAAGAAATCTTTCAACAGGGAGATTATACACCGGTTAGTGTTTCAGGAATATACGCCGAAAATGTCGTCGCTTTTCAAAGAAAGTCAGGAAAAACCAACGCCTTGATCGTCGTTCCTCGCTTTTATACGACTTTAGTGGAACCGGGACAAATACCCCTAGGTAAAGCAGTTTGGCAAGATACTATCTTAGAATTAACTAATAACAACGTCAGCGAATGGCTAGATATCTTTACTAAGCGATCGCTACCCCATAGCAGTAAACTGCTACTAGGCAAAATCCTAACCCAATTTCCCGTAGCCTTACTTATTAGTCGTTAGATGCTCACTTATCCCACTGTAGATCCGAATTCACCACAAATCCAAGCAGTCAGAGAATACATCAAAAAAACCTGGAAAAATCTAACTCGTACTCCAGAACAGATCATCGCAGCGGCAAAAGACCCTAAAATAAAAAAGTCACCAGGTGAACCCTGGTTGGTGTATGTTTCCGGTCAAGAAAACCTCGATGAGATCAAAAATAAAATTGAGTTAATAGTCACCCCAGAAAAATTTAGCCAAATCGAAATACGCACCCTACCTACCGAGACTAACCAAATCAGCGAACACGGGTTACTCTATCTTCCCCTAGATTATGTTGTCCCAGGAGGGAGATTTAATGAGATGTACGGTTGGGATAGTTATTTTATCGTCTTGGGTTTACTTAGGGACCAGGAATACCCTCTAGCCCAAAATATGGCTGACCTATTGAGTTATCAAGTCAAACACTATGGTACTATCCTCAACGGGAATCGTAGTTATATGCTCAATCGTTCCCATCCTCCCCTGTTTAGTCGTACAGTTTTACGGGTATTTGAGTCTAATTCAGATCTAGAGTGGTTAAAATCCTTATTACCAACCCTCGAAGCTTATTACTTTTATTGGACGGTTCCCCCCCATCTGAACCCTGCTACAGGCTTATCCCATTATAACGCCTTGGGCAGTGGTCCGGCGCCAGAAGTAGTTGACTCTGAAAAAGACGAAAAGGGGTTGACTCATTATGATAGGGTGTTGGGCTATTATCGGGGTCTGAAAGAGATAGAAGACTATGACCTAGACCTATACTATAATCGCCAAGAAGATACCCTCACAGACCTATTCTATCAGGGCGATCGCTCCATGCGTGAGTCAGGTTTTGATATTAGTAACCGTTTTGGTCCTTTTAGTGTGGATATTATCCATTATGCCCCGGTTTGTCTGAATGTTTTACTCTACCAAATGGAAAAAGATCTCGCCCTCATCCACCAAATTTTAGGACACGAAGATATCGCCGAAAACTGGTTAGCTAATTCTCAACATCGCCAAAAACTTATCGATGAGTATCTTTGGGATGAAGAAAGAGGAATGTACTTTGACTATAATTTTCGGAGAGGAAAAAGAAGTTGTTATGAATTTGCTACTACTTTTATGCCTATGTGGGCTAATGTAGCTTCACCAGAACAAGCTAGACGCTTGAGAGATAATTTGTGCCGACTAGAAGCCAATGGCGGGTTACTAACTAGTAACTACGTTTCTGGGAATCAATGGGATGGTCCCTTTGGCTGGGCGCCATTACAATTATTCGCCATCGAGGGGTTGCGTAACTACGGTTATCACGAAGACGCCTATCGTCTAGCTAGTAAGTTTATTAGTCTGATCGTCCAAGAGTTTGAAAAAACCGGGGTTATTTTAGAAAAATACGACGTCTCCCGTTGTTCTTCTGAGGTTTCCCAAGCTATCTACTATGGCTATAACAGCAATGAGATTGGCTTC
Organism: uncultured Gloeocapsa sp.; assembly: GCA_937930495.1. GTDB lineage: Bacteria > Cyanobacteriota > Cyanobacteriia > Cyanobacteriales > Gloeocapsaceae > Gloeocapsa. The sequence continues at coordinate 22,007 of CALGKL010000006.1, read as the reverse complement.
GGTTGGACTAATGGTGTTTTTTTGGAGTTGCTAGCTTTATTTTTTCTCTAGCCCTTAAAAAAAAAGCCCCTTTAGGGGCTTTTTTTTAGTTAGCTAAACCGAGTAACTTCAATTATCAACCGAACTTACCAGCGGTAGAAGCAATTAAGAAAGCAGCGTAGGTAAAGACGTATCCCACGGTGAAGTGAGCTAGACCTACCAAACGAGCTTGTACGATTGAAAGAGCAACGGGTTTGTCTTTCCAGCGAACTAGGTTAGCTAGAGGGGTACGTTCGTGTGCCCAAACAATAGTTTCGATTAACTCTTGCCAGTATCCTCTCCAGGAGATGAGGAACATGAAACCAGTAGCCCAAACTAGGTGACCGAAGAGGAACATCCAAGCCCAGACAGAGAGGTTGTTCACACCGTAGGGATTGTAACCGTTGATTAATTGAGCAGAGTTAGCCCAGAGGTAATCGCGGAACCAACCCATGAGGTAGGTAGAGTTTTCGTTGAATTGAGCGACGTTACCTTGCCAGATACCGAGATGTTTCCAGTGCCAGTAGAAGGTTAACCAGCCTAGAGTGTTGAGCATCCAGAACATAGCCAGGTAAAAAGCGTCCCAAGCAGAGATATCACAAGTACCACCACGACCTGGACCATCGCAAGGGAAGGAGAAGCCGAAGTCTTTCTTATCGGGCATAAGTTTAGAACCACGGGCATCTAAAGCACCTTTAACGAGAATCAGGGTGGTTGTGTGTAAACCAAGAGCGATCGCGTGGTGGACTAAAAAGTCGCCAGGACCGATGGTTAAAAACAGGGAGTTAGTACCACTGTTAATAGCGTCTAACCAGCCAGGTAACCACACAGCGTTAGTCGTAGAAGCAATGCTATCAGGGTTAGATAGTAAGACATCAAAACCGTAGAGAGCTTTACCATGAGTAGCTTGAATCCATTGTGCGAATACAGGCTCAATCAGGATTTGTTTTTCAGGAGTTCCGAAAGCAACTACTACATCATTGTGGACGTAGAGACCGAGAGTGTGGAAACCTAGGAAGAGAGATACCCAGCTCAAGTGGGAGATAATCGCTTCTTTGTGTTCGAGAACTCTGGCTAAAACGTTGTTTTTGTTCGCTTCGGGGTCATAATCACGGACTAAGAAGATTGCACCGTGAGCGAAAGCACCTACCATAATGAAGCCAGCGATGTACTGGTGGTGGGTGTAGAGAGCAGCTTGAGTTGTATAATCACGCGCCATAAATACATAGGGCGGGATAGAGTACATGTGCTGCGCTACTAGAGAAGTAATTACACCTAAAGAAGCTAAAGCGAGAGCTAATTGGAAGTGTAGAGAGTTGTTAATTGTGTCGTAGAGACCAACGTGTCCTTCTCCGAGCATACCACCGAAGGGAGTACCTTGAGGGGGCTTGTGTGCTTTCAGAATCTCTTTAATGCTATGTCCGATCCCGAAGTTGGTACGGTACATATGACCAGCGATGATGAAGATTACCGCGATCGCTAGGTGGTGATGAGCTATATCAGTCAACCACAGAGATTCTGTTTGAGGATGGAAGCCACCTAAGAAGGTTAGAATCGCTGTTCCTGCTCCTTGGGAAGTACCGAATACGTGGTTAGCGGTATCGGGGTTTTGAGCGTACACTCCCCAGTTCCCTGTGAAGAAAGGTGCTAGACCTGCTGGATGAGGAGGAGTGGACAAGAAGTTGTCCCAACCGACGTGTTGACCACGAGATTCTGGAATAGCCACGTGTACTAAGTGACCTGTCCAAGCCAAAGAGCTTACCCCAAATAGACCGGCTAGGTGGTGGTTAAGACGAGACTCAGCATTCTTGAACCAAGATAGGCTAGGACGGAACTTAGGTTGTAAGTGTAACCAGCCGGCGAACAAGAATACAGAAGCTAGAATTAACAGGAATACGGCACCTTGGTAGAGGTCTTGATTGGTGGTCATCCCAATGGTATAGAACCAGTGATAAACCCCAGAGTAAGCGATGTTTACTGGATTAGACGCTCCAGCTTGAGTAAAGGCGTCTAACGCACCTTGACCGAAGTGAGGGTCCCAGATTGCGTGAGCGATGGGACGGACATTCAGAGGATCTTTGATCCATTGTTCAAAGTTACCTTGCCAGGCTACGTGGAAGAGAGTGCCGGAAGTCCACAGAAAGATAATCGCGATGTGTCCGAAATGAGAGGCAAAAATCTTTTGGTAGAGATTTTCCTCGGTCATGCCATCGTGGGTTTCAAAGTCGTGGGCTGTAGCAATCCCGTACCAAATCCGACGTGTTGTCGGGTCTTGAGCGAGATCCTGGCTAAATTTGGGAAATTTAGTTGCCATAGCTATAAACAGAAGTTCTCCTGTTCGTGAACGATTGAGCTTATGCGGTATTTACTGCAGGTGATGCTTGTTTTTTAGTTTATCCCTGGAACGGTTGTTCCAGGTGATAGGTTCGTAACAATTTACAGTTAGTTTAACCTACTGCAAGTATTCTTGCTAGGAAGAATGCCCAGGTGGTAACGATTCCGCCTAGCAAGTAGTGGGCTACCCCTACAGCACGTCCCTGAATAATACTCAGAGCGCGAGGCTGAATCGCCGGGGCTACTCTTAGCTTGTTGTGAGCCCAAACAATAGACTCAATCAATTCTTGCCAGTAACCACGTCCACTGAAGAGGAACATTAAGCTAAAGGCGAAGATGAAGTGCCCAGCTAAGAACATTATGCCGTAAGCTGACAAAGCTGAGCCATAGGAATTAATCACCTGTGCTGATTGAGCCCAGAGGAAGTCTCTTAGCCAACCGTTAATGGTGATCGCGCTTTGAGCGAAGTTACCAGAGGTGATGTGGGATACACTGCCATCAGGTAGTACTGTTCCCCATACGTCTGACTGCATCTTCCAGCTAAAGTGGAAGATCACAATCGATAAGGAGTTGTACATCCAGAAAAGACCTAAGAAAACGTGGTCCCAACCAGAAACTTGACAAGTACCGCCACGTCCTGGACCATCGCAAGGGAAGCGGAAGCCTAGGTTTGCTTTGTCAGGAATTAAACGAGAGCTACGAGCGTAAAGTACCCCTTTGAGGAGAATCAAGACAGTTACGTGAATGGTGAAAGCATGGATATGATGCACCATAAAGTCTGCCGTGCCTAGGGTAATAGGCATCATCGCTACTTTTCCTGCTACAGCTACTATCCCACCACCAAAAGCGTAGCTCACTGGTTCTAGGGCGTTGGGCGCTGTGCCACCCGGTGCTAGGGCATGTAGGTTTTGAATCCACTGTGCAAACACTGGCTGTAGCTGAATCGCTGTGTCAGAAAACATATCCTGAGGGCGACCCAATGCACGCATCGTGTCGTTGTGGATGTACAGACCGAAGCTGTGGAAACCTAGGAAGATACATACCCAGTTGAGGTGAGAAATGAGCGCATCTCTTTGACGAATCACTCTGTCTAGCAGGTTATCGACGTTTTTGGCCGGATCATAGTCTCTTACCATAAATATCGCTGCGTGGGCCCCTGCTCCTACGATTAGGAAGCCACCAATCCACATATGGTGAGTAAAGATTGATAGTTGTGTTCCGTAATCTGTAGCTAGATAGGGATAGGGCGGCATCGCGTACATATGATGAGCCACGATGATGGTCAAAGAACCTAATAGGGCTAGGTTTAACGCTAGTTGCGCGTGCCAAGAGGTGGTCAAGACCTCGTAGAGTCCTTGGTGGGTTGTGCCCGTGATCGGATCTCTTTGTCCTTCTAGGATTTCTTTGATACTGTGACCAATACCCCAGTTGGTACGATACATATGACCAGCGATAATAAATAGCACCGCGATCGCCAAATGGTGATGGGCTGTATCTGATAGCCACAAGCCACCTGTTACTGGATTTAGTCCTCCTTTGAAGGTTAGGAAGTCTGAATATACTCCCCAATTAAGGGTAAAGAAGGGGGTTAATCCTTGGGCGAAACTAGGGTATAGCTCTACCATCTTGCTGCTATCGAGGATGAACTCGTGAGGCAAGGGTATGTCTTGAGGCGCTACTCCTGCGTCTAACAGTTTGTTGATTGGTAGGGAAACGTGTATCTGGTGACCCGCCCAACCTAGAGAGCCTAAACCTAGTAACCCTGCTAAGTGGTGGTTTAACATTGATTCCACGTTTTGGAACCATTCCAGTTTGGGAGCACTTTTGTGGTAGTGAAACCAGCCGGCAAACAGCATTAGCCCAGCCATTACTAGCCCACCGATCGCTGTGCAGTATAACTGATACTCATTGGTAATACCAGAAGCACGCCAAAGTTGGAAAAATCCGGAGGTAATCTGAATTCCGTGGAATCCACCGCCTACATCGGCGTTGAGGATATCCTGACCGACAATCGGCCAAACTACTTGAGCGCTTGGCTTAATGTGGGTGGGATCGGCTAACCAGGCTTCGTAATTGGAAAAACGTGCGCCATGGAAGTACATCCCACTTAACCAAACGAATACTACGGCTAAGTGTCCAAAGTGAGCACTGAAGATCTTCCGTGAAATATCTTCTAGATCACTTGTTTGACTGTCAAAATCGTGCGCATCGGCGTGGAGATTCCAAATCCAAGTTGTGGTTTTTGGCCCTCTCGCCAGAGTGCGATCAAAATGACCTGGCTTCCCCCATTTCTCGAATGAGGTGGGCACTGGATCTTTATCTACTATTATTCTGGCTTTCGCCTCTTTCTCTGGGGGACTAATTGTCATGAGGGTGTCTCCTCTCTCGACAACAAAATTAGGGTTTGCAGTTTGTGAATCGTTTTGTTATTTGGATTCGGGTCTTTTAGTTTTCACTTTTGACCTTTGTTCTAAAATAACGCAACTTTTTGTACTTTGTTTCTTTTTTTTGAGCAAAGCACTATTGATGATATTAATGCCTCTATGACTTTATTTTACTAATCATTAACAATATTTAAAATTAGCCCATTTTTCCCAACTATTCTGGTTTTTCCAAACCTTTTTTGGGGAGAAAAGTCAAGCCTTTTTAACTTTTCTTAATAAAACTTAATTTTGACTGAAGATACGTTATATTGCCAAATAGGAAGAATATTAATCAATAATAGGAATTATGTTGACTTTTAAACATAGAGCTAAATCAATAAAAACGATTTTTGTCTATCTATTACTAATATTAGTCAGTTGGAGTTTAATCGGTTGTAGTGATAATCTAGAAAATAACAATATTAGCGATCGCTCTGGAGTAGAAAACAAGACTCAACCTAATCGTCTAGAGGAGATTGCTCCTCCTGCAATTATTAATGAGTTAGATACAATTTTGAGTAAATACCAACCACAGGTAAGTATCCTCACCCCCCAACCTGACCAAGTATTTACTGAGAATACCGTAACCGTCAAACTCCAAGTCCAAGATTTACCAATTTTTAGGGATTCCCAACTTAATCTCGGACCTCATTTACAACTGATCCTAGACAATGATCGATATCTATCTATATATGATCTCAATGAACCAATCGTTTTAGAAGATTTAACACCGGGAACTCATACTCTGAGGGTATTTGCGGTTAAACCCTGGTTGGAAAGCTTTAAAAATGAAGGAGCTTACGCTCAAATTCCCTTTCATATTTATACTCAAACCGGTTATACCCCCGATACTTCCCTACCCCTGTTAACCTATAACAGTCCTCAAGGTACCTATGGAGCAGAACCAATTATGTTAGACTTCTACCTAACTAATGCTCCTCTTCACTTTGTCGCTAAGCAAAATCCTAATGATAATATTAGCGATTGGCGTATTAGAGTAACTATCAATGACGAGAGTTTCTTGTTAGACAGTTGGAAACCCGTATATTTAAAAGGATTTCAACCGGGAATCAATTGGGTTAAACTCGAATTCATCGATGATCAAGGAGAAAAAATTGAAAATCTCTTTAATACCTCTGTACAGTTAGTTAACTATCAACCTAACCAAGAAGATAACCTTTCCAAACTAATCAAAGGTGAATTTTCCCTAAATACAGCACAATCGATTGTAGATCCTGATCACCAAATTACGACGGAAACACCTACCGAGGAAACAGAGATACAAACCCCTGAAGAAGAAATAATCCCTACCCAGGAAACAGAGACACAAACCCCTGAAGAAGAAACACCTACCACGAAAAGTCAAACCGAGGTAATTCCCCTAAAATTCAACGAAGAAATCCAAATAGAACAACTCAAAAACTCTCAATTGCTAGAAAAAATCTTCCAACAATTGGAAAAATTCGGTAATTAACAATCCCCTTAAAAGTACCGATTAGGATTAATATAGTATAGTCTAGAGATACCTGTTAATAATCCATAGGTATCTTTTTGGTTTTTTTAAAAATGGAATTTAAAATTAAATGGAGAGAAGCATTAAAGGTAGAAAGATTGACTATTGCGATCGCCGATTTACCAGCTTCCCTCTCAGGAATCAAACTAGTACAATTATCTGACTTTCACTATGACGGTTTACGTCTATCTGAGTCAGAATTATTAGAAACCATCTATCTAACCAATCAAGAAAACCCCGATTTAATCCTCCTAACAGGAGATTATGTCACAGACGATCCCACTCCCATAGAGGACTTAGCCATTAGACTAAAAACCCTCAAAAGCAAATTAGGAATTTACGCCTGCTTAGGTAATCATGATATACACGAAAGTAACTCTCGTCGAATAATTACCCAAGCTTTAACCAAAATAGGTATCAGGGTGCTTTGGAATGAAATTGCCTACCCTTTTGGGGGGATATTCCCCATCGTCGGTTTAGCTGACTATTGGTCAAAAGAATTCACCCCAGCTAAAGTCTTCACACAGTTAGATGATCATATCCCCCGCTTAGTTCTTTCCCACAATCCTGATACAGCAGAACTACTTAAACCTTGGCGAGTTGACCTACAATTATCAGGGCATACACATGGTGGACAGATTGTATTACCAGGTTTAGGTTCTGCACCCCTAGTGATTCAAAAGTTGCACAGAAATACCCCTAGTTATCTACATCCCTGGATCCCCTTTTTACAAGAATGCTCCTATGTACTGAAAAACTGGCAATGGGCTCAAGGATGGCATCAAATCAACCGCAATCAATTATACGTTAATCGAGGTTTAGGTACTTATTTCCCCGGTAGATTATTTTGTCCACCTGAATTGACGGTAATTACCCTAATCAGTCAAAATGAATAAGTACAGTTTTAAGATCTAAGATATGGTGGGCTTCATTCGCGCAGATTTGGCAAACTTAACTAGTTATACTCCCCATCCTGGCGGAATTTCTCCCCAACCAGTAGATAGATTAGACACCAATGAAAGTCCCTATGATTTACCACCAGAATTGATCGCTAGACTGTCTTGGTTTTATCAACAACAAATAGAAAATAATCGTTACCCCGACGGTAGTCATCACCAACTCAAACAGGCGATCGCTACCTACGTCAACGAATCAGCATCACCCCTGACTATCCCCATTACCCCTGCACAGATTTCTCTAGGTAATGGCTCTGATGAATTGATTCGCTCCCTTCTCATCGCTACCTGTGTAGGGGGAGCAGGAGGAATTTTAGTAGCTGATCCCACCTTTTCCATGTACGAGATCATCGCTAAAACCCTAGCTGTTGCGGTGACCAAGATTACCCGACAACCAGACTTCACCCTCAATCTCAGCGCAGCACAACAAGCTTTAGATACTCCCTCCACCCCACCAATTCGGGTTCTTTTTTTGGTACACCCGAACTCCCCTACCGGTAATCTTCTGACTCCTGGTGAGATAGATTGGTTAGAAAGCTTACCACCAGAAATTCTCGTCGTTGTTGATGAGGCTTATTTTGAGTATAGTCAAACCAGTTTAGTAGATAAAATCAATCAGCACCCCAATTGGGTAATTTTGCGCACCTTTTCTAAAGCATTCCGTTTAGCAGCCCATCGAGTCGGTTATGCGATCGCCTCACCTCAATTGACCAATATTTTAGAAAAAGTACGTTTACCCTATAACCTTCCTAGCTTTTCCCAAACCGCAGCTTTAATCGCTCTGGAACATCGACAAGAATTATTAGCAACTATACCCGAAACTATTGCCGAAAGAGCCAGATTGACCCAAAATTTAACTCAATATCCCTATTTTCAAATCTTTCCCAGTGCAGCTAACTTTATCTATTTACGCTCTGCTCATCTAGACTTAAACCAATTGAGCCAAAATCTCAAAAGCAAAGGTACTCTTATCCGTTATACACAAGGTGGCATAAGAATTACTATAGGGACTCCTACAGAAAACAACCGAACTTTAGCACATTTTTCAGAGTTATTGTCTGGATTAAAATAATATTGAGCCGCTTTATTTTCTTTCAACGTCTCAAGACTCTGTCGTTATGGCTAAAAAATTAGCTACGCTAAGATTAAAAGCATCTGGGTTAACCAGAAATGGCCAATGATTACCGGGAACTTCACAAATTGTTAAATTAGTTAAATACTGACGATAAGGTCTTAATTGCCAATCAGTGCGATTTAAGCCTTTTTCTGGTTTAATAAAAAGAGTTCGTATATCTATATAATCAGTCAAACCCGAAACTTTGATTATCTCTAAAAAAATTTGATTGCGTGCCTCAATTGTAAATTTACTCCCCCAATTCCCCTCAGGTTTCTCTTCTATTCCCGCTGACCAAGCTTTCTGTTGTAACCGACTCCAACCCCGATATTGCTTTAAATTACGCGCTATCGTTTCTGCTTCTGTATAACTAGAAAATGGTCCCATGGTTTTGAGAAAAGGTAAAACCTGATAGAGAATAGGAAAACTGAGACGAAAATAACTAGGAATTTTACCGATAAAAAAGGGATCAACTAAAATTAAACTCCGAAAATAATCCGGATATTGAGTAGCCCAAATAGTCGCTATTTTGGCACTCCAGGAATGAGCTAAAACATGAGCTGAAGACCAACCCAAATTTTTCAATAACAATCGTAAATCCCCAATTAAATCAGGAAAACTATAACCAATTTCTGGTTTGGGACTATTACCATGTCCCCGTAAATCTGGTGCTATAATTCGAAAATTAGGAGCTAAATACTCAGCTAAACTCTCCCAAACCAAAGCATTATCAGCCAGACCATGGAGTAACAATATTGGTTCTGTACCTTGACCCCATTCTCGATATGCTAGTTTTAAATTAGACATAAATTGTTGTCAAAATGTCAGAAAAACTCCAAAGCCAACTAAAATAATATTTTTTATCATTATCGTGACTGTGATTTAGAGACAAACTGTAACTGTGGTAGCTCTGATTTAGAAAGAATATATAAACCACCATCACCACCTCTACCGATCCGCAGAAATTCATCTAAATAAGTAATCGTAAAAGTCGGTACTCTTCCTTGAGGGTTACGAGCATTTACTTCCTTAAAAGGTGTTAATTGAGGAGTAGCAATACCAGCCAATTTCGTAATAGCTAAATAACGCTTTAAAAACTGAATGTTTAACTGATTATCAGGTAATCCTGAATCATTTTTAGCTAGGGCGAAAACAGCCGTAACCAAGACGAATCCAGAGACTAAACCGAGTTGATGTTCAACAAAAGCTTGATTTAAGAAAGAATTAGAAGCAACATCAACCACTTGATAAACTTTAGCCACCTTAAACCCAAATTTTAAGCGAGTCAGAGCGCGAATTTCTCGAGAAGTAGAATAGTGTAATAACCAAACCCCATTGAGGAGTCCAGGTTTATATAAAAGAGGATAGCGATAGGGGTTTTTAGCTTCTAAACTTTGAGCTAAAGACTCAATTTTGGCTGCATCAGTTGGGTTTAAACCGACATCGGTTAAGGGAGAACCCAATTTAGCTTGACTAGAGGTTTTTAATTGTTCGATAGTAGAGAGGAGGGTTTTTGTTTCCTCAACAATAAGATTAGTTACCATTGCTAAGTGCTTGTACGATATTCAGGGTGTTAGTTTTGAGCATTTTGACATAGGTATCAGCTTCGCTACCTGGAGCACCGAGAGAATCAGAATAGAGTTTCCCCGGTGCTAGTGTTACTCCCGCTTCTTGGGCTACGGTTTCGATTAAACTAGGGTTGATAGTAGTTTCAGCAAAAATCGCTTTTACTCCTATTGTTTTGATTTCATTAACCAGATTTTGCAGAGTTTGGGCGCTAGGTTGTTCTTCAGTGCTGATTCCAATCAGAGTACCTGCTACTGGTAGATCATAAGCTTGAGCATAATAGGCGAAAGCGTCATGAGTGGTAATTAAAAAACGTTGGTCTTCGGGAATGGTAGCGATTTGTGCTTTAATCCATTCGTGGAGTTCGGTTAATTCGGTAGTCAGTTCAGCCGCATTAGCGATAAATTCAGCCTCATTTTCAGGAGATAATTTAATCAGAGCATCTCTGATCGTATTAATCATAATAATACCATTAAGGGCGTTTCCCCAAACGTGAGGGTCGGGAACTTTAGTACCTTGATGATTAGAGTCTAGGGGTGGTACTGTTTCACCTACAGCTAATTTTTTCGCTTTTATTCCTGTTGCTTCTATCAGTCTAATTAAAGCAGGTTCAAGACCATAACCATTATAGATAATCAGATCAGCTTTTTCGATTAATGCTACGTCTCTAGGTACCGGTTCGTATAAATGGGGGTCATCTCCCGGTCTGAGAATTCCTCTGTGTTCGATCGCCTCTCCCCCAATATTTGCTGTCAAATCAGCGATAATCGTACTGGTAGAAACAACCAGGAGTTTATCTTTGGCGGTAGTTTCACTTTGACAACCAGTGAGAGAAATACCTAATAGAGTTAGTCCTACTACTAAAGGGGTAAATAATTTCATGGTTTATCATAATTTTTTCACAAAGTTTATCATAATTTTTTCATTTTTCCCCTATGCTAGAAGAAAGGATTAACTAAAGGGATTATGAATAGTCAAAAAATTAGAATCAATCATCTATCGGTAGAATATAGAAAAGTTCAAGCTTTAAGAGATATTAGTCTGGAAATAGTACCGGGAAAAGTAACAGGGTTAATCGGTCCCAATGGTGCGGGAAAAAGTACTCTGATTAAAGGGATGTTGGGTTTAATTCCTTCAACCCAGGGAGAAGTAAGTTATGGAAATCAACCCTTAAAACAACAATTGAGTAAAGTTGCTTATGTTCCCCAGCGATCGCAAATCGATTGGACTTATCCAGTGACGGTGTGGGATGTAGTGATGATGGGAAGGGTTAGACAAACGGGTTGGTTAAGGGGTTTTTCTCCGAGTAGTAAAAACAAAGCTAAAGAAGCGTTGATGAGAGTGGGGATGAGTGCTTATACTAATCGTCCTATTGGTCAATTATCTGGAGGTCAACAACAGAGAGTATTTCTCGCGCGGTCTTTAACTCAGGGAGGGGAAATCTTTCTCTTTGATGAACCTTTTGTGGGGGTGGATCATCGTACAGAAGAGATTATCTTTGATATTTTTCAAGAGTTAGCGCAAGAGGGTAAAATAGTCCTAGTAGTTAATCACGATTTGGGAGAATCAATCACTAATTTTGATCACCTAATCTTGTTAAACAGAGAAGTGGTCGCTTATGGCGATCGCCAATCGGTTTTACGAGCAGAAAATCTCGAACGCGCTTATAGTGGTAGAGTAAGATTTTTTAACCTAGAGGAAGATTATGACGACAGAAGAACTCAATGTAAACGACATCCTAGATGAAGAAGAAGATACCAACCCTATTAGTCACAAAGACATCATTCAAACTGTTATTGCTAGTATGGAACAAAATGACAGTGCGATGGTAAAACAGACAGAAGAGGGTTATCTCTGGAAGTTTCAATATGGTAAGGTAGAAGTTTTTGTCCAGTTAACCGGAGAAACCGAGGAAGACTTGTTAACGGTTTGGTCTGCGGTTTTAACTTTACCCGCTAATAATGAACCAGAATTAATGCGTCATCTATTGGAGATGAACTGGTCAGGAACTTTTGAGACCTGTTTTAGTATATTTAATAATAGTATAGTAGTTTCGGTTCAACGTACTGTTGCTGATTTAAACCCTGGAGAAATTTCTCGTGCTATCACTCTAGTAGCAACTATTGCTGATGAGTATGATGAAATTCTCCAAGAAAAATATGGTCTTAAATAATTTTGGTAACTAGAATTCGGTTAGGGAGAGTGAGGAGTATCGAAAATTCTACATTCTCCATCCCCTTAGACCTCGTTTTTCCCTATTTCCCTAATTAATATGACTAGAACAATTCAACAAATTAAAAAAGATTTAGAGCAAATAGAGGAAAAAGTAGTTTTAATTAGTGAGGAAATTTATCGAGCTTATCGGGAATATTTAGGTTTATTGAGCGAAGTAGTAGCTAAACAGTTTATCCTCGCCGCTTATCAGGTTTGTACCCAAATTTATCCTGAGAATTTTTTAAAACTATCTTTTAGTCAAAGAGAAAATCTCCAACGAAAACTGCTTAAAATAAGTCAAGAAGACTTCACTAAGTTATTAGATTACCTGTCACCAGGAGAAAATACTCTCAAGCTCAATGACCCAATTCAGTTAGAAGAATGGTTAAATAATCTTGAAAATTCTGTGGGTTTGAAATTGGCAGAAATGTCAAAATTAGGTGACAGTACTTTACAAAAAGTAGGTATCTTACCGGAAGATATCCCTGGGAAAATTATTGAAATGGCTATTGAAGCAGAAGAGAATATCCCTAGGATAAATAGTCCGGCTAACTTATTAAGTATTGTTACTGAAAAAGAAAATAACCTGAGTCAAATGACAGTAATCAAATTATCTTTAGGGGAAATAGAATTTAGTGATACTAATTTAAGCAATCACAGAAATAAAATCAGAGCAATCAGACAAGAAATCAAACAAATAGAGCAAAAATATCAAAGATTAATCAGGGAATTAGCTATAGCTGAAGCTGAAACAGCCTGGCGATCGAGTTGGCATTTTTAAATCAAATAACACAGGATTCCCGTTCCCAACAGCAAGCTAATCCCCACCAATCCCGCTAAAGGTTCCCGGAAAAAACCGATTAACCAAGGTGCGGGTAGCTTTTCTGGATATCTAATCAATTCAGCACTACTGACAGAAGTTAATACCCAAATCCAACTCGCGTGTAAACCCCAAGCTAAAGCGATGGTATCATTAGCCGTGAGACGAGCTTGAGCCAAAACCATTCCCATTAACCACAAACCCGGTAATTGGGGTATGGTCTTCTCCCTTTCCCACAACAGATGTAAAAGAGCAAAAATCAAACTGGCGATCGCCGCAGCCAACCAATAAGAATAATCTTGTTGTAAATCCCAAAGTATCCAACCGCGAAACACCAATTCTTCCACCAAGGCGATCCCGATACTTATACTCAATATCGGTAGAGTGATTTTGCTTAAATTTTTTAGATTCTGGGGTTGCCATTCTAACCAATTTAGAGATTTTTCTAAACTTATGAGTAAGGCTAAACCCAGTATCCCCAATAGTAATCCTAAGAAAAACCACAGGATAAATTCTGGTGCTAATTTAATCCCGCAATTTAACCAAGAACTTTCGGTAATTTTAATTGCTCCCCAAACTATTCCAGGAGCAATTAGATACAGAGAAACTATTAATGGTAATTTTTGCTCATTCGTTAATGGCTCTTGGATACGCCATTTAAGGATTTTGACTAAAGGAATAGCCAAAGGTAACCAACTAACTAGCCAAGCTAGTAAAAAAAAGGCTACTCTAATCAGGTTTGATTCTGTCAATAGTAGAGTTAATCCTGATTGGGTAAGAAGATTATTAGGCATGAGCAAAAATTGAGGGAAAACCTAGTTATGATCTGAATATTCTTTGCCGTTTTCTTCACTAGGCTCGATTTGTTTTAAGTGGATGTGTTTGTATCCTAACTTAATTTCAAACTCATCTCCTGGTTCTAATCCCATTTCTTGAGTATAAGTCGAACCTATAACAATTTGACCATTTTTATGAACAGTCACCTTATAAGTTGCTTCTCGTCCTCTACCATCTTTCATTCCTTCGGGATCAAGAGGAACTCCCTTAGCGACTAAAAGAGCGTCATAAAAATCCGTTAAATTCACACGGGTTTGACCGTTCTTGATGCTATAATAGCCACAGTGTTTAGCCGTTTCTCTACGTGGTAAGTGAGATAGCTCTTTAACTTTTTGTAATAGAGCTTTTCCTGTTAAAGGGGTGCCTTGGGTTTCATTCATTGTCTAAACTCTTCTCAATCATTTACTTTCTTTTACTAGTAAATTATATTATAAAAAAAAACTCGTCAAAAGAAAATAGTCAAAAAAATTTTTGGTCAAAAAAACAATTAAAAATATCAGGGGGTATATTCACTCAGACGTTAAGAGTTAAACTAAAATAGAGAAGAGTAAAGCATCAGAGGAAGCTAATGGAAGTCTTGTTAAAAGTATGGCGACAAAATAGTAACAATCCCGGCAAGCTAGAAACCTATTCTCTAGAGGTAGAACCAGGAAATACTATTTTAGATTGTCTCAATAAAATTAAATGGGAAATAGACGGGAGTTTAGCATATAGAAAAAACTGTCGCAACACCATATGTGGTAGTTGCGCTATGAGAATAAATGGTCGTTCAGCTTTAGCTTGTAAAGAAAACGTAGAGCAGGAAATCAAAACCTATCAAAGTAAAGAAATAACTATTGCTCCTCTAGGAAATTTGCCAGTAATTAAAGATTTGGTAGTAGATATGTCTAAATTTTGGCAAAACCTAGAAGCAGTAGAACCCTATGTCAGTAGTGAAAGTAGAGCCATACCCGAAAGAGAATTTTTACAAACTCCCCAAGAAAGAGAACAACTGAATCAAACGGGTAACTGTATTATGTGTGGTGCTTGTTATTCAGAGTGTAACGCGGTAGCGGTTAATGAAAAATTTGTAGGACCACACGCCTTAGCCAAAAGTTTACGCTTACTTCAAGATTCTCGTGACCAACAAGCAGAAACCAGACTGAAAAATTATAACAACCAAGAGAATGGGGTTTGGGGTTGTACCCGTTGTTATCAATGCAATTATGTTTGTCCGATGAACGTAGCCCCGATGGATCAAATCAGTAAAATCAAACAGGAGATTTTAAAACGGGAAGAAACCGGAAGTATGGCGATTCGTCACCGTAAATTATTAATTAATCTAGTCAAACAGGGAGGGTGGATCGATGAGCGTAAATTCGCCCTATTATTAACAAGTAACTATTTCCGGAATTTAAAAGGGTTATGGCAAATATTACCCCTAGGTTGGAAAATGTTACGCTCAGGAAAACTACCGAAAACCTTTGAACCCTCCACGGGGACTGCAGAAGTGCGATCGCTAATCGAAGCAGTACAAGCAAGCAATAAATCAGAAAAAGGACAACAGTAAACTATGGGTAACAGCTTTGGACATTTATTTAGGATTACTACCTTTGGCGAATCACACGGAGGAGGAGTAGGAGTAATCATCGATGGCTGTCCACCCCGTCTGGAAATTAGTACCGCCGAAATCCAAGCAGATTTAGATCGCCGACGTCCAGGACAAAGTAAAATAACTACCCCACGTCAAGAAAGTGATACCTGTGAGATTCTCTCGGGAGTGTTTGAAGGAAAAACCCTAGGGACACCCATAGCGATCCTAGTCCGCAACCAAGACGCACGGTCCCAAGATTATAACGAAATGGCGGTCAAATACCGACCATCCCACGCCGACGCTACCTATGACGCTAAATATGGGATCCGTAATTGGCAAGGCGGAGGGAGATCTTCGGCGCGGGAAACCATTGGCAGAGTAGCCGCCGGGGCGATCGCCAAAAAAATCCTGCAACAAATAGCGGGAGTAGAAATCGTCGCCTACGTCAAAAGCATCAAGAATTTAGAAGCCAAAGTCAATCTTGCGGAAGTCAACCTTGCTCAGGTAGAAAGTAACATCGTACGTTGTCCCGATGCAGAATGCGCCGAGCAAATGATCGAACTGATCGAAAAGACACGTCAAGCTAAAGACTCCCTCGGTGGGGTAATAGAATGTGTCGTGCGTCAAGTTCCCAAAGGATTAGGAGAACCAGTCTTTGATAAACTAGAAGCAGATTTAGCCAAAGCGGTTATGTCTCTACCAGCTACCAAAGGTTTTGAAATCGGGTCAGGATTTGCCGGAACTCTGCTGACGGGGAGTGAACATAACGACGTTTATTATATAGACGAACAGGGAGAAATCCGCACCCGGACTAATCGTTCTGGTGGTATTCAAGGGGGAATCAGCAACGGTGAACCCATAATCATCAGAATCGCTTTTAAACCCACCGCTACCATAGGTCAAAGTCAAGAGACAGTAACCAATACCGGTGAAGAAACCCAACTCGCAGCGAAAGGAAGACACGACCCCTGCGTCTTACCCCGGGCTGTACCTATGGTTGAAGCCATGGTAGCGTTAGTCTTATGCGATCATCTCTTACGTCATCAAGCCCAATGTAAGTTGTGGTAATAAATTCTAGGGGAGTTAACCTCAAAGGTTGAGATTGTTCCCCTAATTGTTAAAATCAAAGCGTAGATAGTTATAGTCCTTTGTCAAAAACCGTGAATCTAGATCAAGAAATCACCAGATTACTAGACATTATGCCCGCCTCAGGGCGAATGTTTGCCAAGATAATTAACAAACCCCAACAAAATCAGGTTATTGTTGCACCTACTCCCAAACCCTGGAGTCAAGCGACTCGGCCACTTTATATCAATTTTGACCTCTGGCGTCGACTGTCTAGGGGAGAAAGAGATTTGTTACTGTTGGCGACTATTAGCCAAGTTCTCGCGGTACAATGGTTTAAACCAAATATTTATCACGCTATCGCTTTAGCAGGCATAACAGGAGTAGTCGTACAAGCTACCCAAAAAGACCCAGTAGGAATAGTCGTCGCCGGCGGTTTAAGCGCGATCGCACTTACCCAGATTTGGCGCAATAATCGTAGTCTGCAAAGATATCTAGAAGCAGACGAAAAAGCCCTAAAAATCGCCGCTAGAAGAGGATATACAGAGGTAGATGCAGCTAGACATCTCTTATCAGCTATAGAAACCTTACCCGAGTTAGAAAATCGTCCCGGTTTAGATTTTGTCGAGTTATTACGTTGTCAGAATCTGCGAGTACTTGGTAATATATCTCCAGTGGGTATCCCCGAAAACGTCAGAAAACAATGAAGCAATTAACCAATTTGTCTGGAGATGTAATTCCTTGGGATGATCTTGAGTCTCATTGGCAAGCTAAAATTAAACCTATCTGCCCTAATAATCCTCCCTATTTTATCTCTCCTGATACTCAAAACGCTTTGAGTCAGGTTGTGGAATATGCTAATCAACATCAATACTCAATCCTGACTTGTGGTCAAGGGAGTAAACTAGATTGGGGGGGACTACTCCGAAAACCAGTAGCACTAGTCGTCAGCACCCAAAAACTTAACCGTATAGTCGAACACGCAACAGAAGACTTAACCGTTACCGTCGAAGCGGGAGTAAAACTAGCTGATTTACAACAAACCCTACAACAAGCTAACCAATTTTTACCGATAGATCCTAGTTACCCCGAAACGGCTACCATTGGTGGTCTTATTGCTACCGCTGATTCCGGGAGTTGGCGACAACGTTATGGCGGAGTTAGAGATTTACTCCTAGGCATAACCTTTGTTCGCGCTGATGGTAAAATCGCTTCAGCAGGAGGAAGAGTAGTCAAAAACGTAGCCGGTTATGACCTAATGAAATTATTTACAGGTTCTTATGGTACCTTAGGCGTGATTAGTCAAGTTACTCTGAGAGTTTACCCTATCCCCTCAGCATCTCTGACTATTATACTCACCGGTGAACTTAATTATCTCAATCAAGCTAGACAAATTATTCTCAATTCGGGATTAACACCCACAGTTATTGACTTTATCTCAGCAACAGTAGTTAAACAATTGGAGATCTCCTCCTCTCCAGGATTAATCCTCAGATGGCAAACTATTCCTGAAAGTATTAATCAACAACTACAACAAATACAAACCATTGCTAAAGGATGTAATTTAACCTCTCAAACCTATCAAGATGAGTTGGAAAATAATCTATGGCAACGATTGAGAAAAATCAAAGAATCTCCTAACTTAATTACTTGTAAAATTGGGGTTATTCCTAATAGGATAGGAGAATTTATGCAAGAATATGCTCGATTAACTAATAACCAGGGCATAGCCATAATCCACGCCTTCAGCGGCTTAGGAAAAATAGCCTTTGGAGAATGGCAAGCAGAAATGAGAAGAATATGTGAAAATAAACAAGGATTTTTAACTATTTTAACTGCACCTAATTCCCTAAAAGAAAATACAGATGTTTGGGGTTATACTGGAAATGGGTTAACCATTATGGAAAAGCTAAAAACGCAATTCGACCCCAATCGTATCCTCAATCCCGGTCGCTTTCTAGGGAATATTTAAAGATTAACAAATGACAACTTCACCAACCAATCTCAACCAAACAGTTAAAAATCTCCAGGGTTTTGATCCGAAAAATCCCCCTAAACCCGAACTTATCGACGCTTGTGTACATTGTGGCTTTTGCTTATCCACTTGTCCATCTTATCGGGTGATTGGCAAAGAAATGGACTCACCACGCGGACGTATTTATCTTATGGATGGGATTAACCAGGGAGAAATAGCTTTAACCGCGGGAGTAACCGAACACTTTGATACCTGTTTGGGTTGTCTAGCTTGTGTCACAACTTGTCCATCGGGAGTACGATACGATCAGTTAATCGCTGCAACACGTCCTCAAGTAGAAAGAAATCAACCCCGCAATCTGGGCGATCGCCTGATTAGAAGTTTAATCTTTAATCTCTTTCCCTACCCCGAAAGACTCGGTCTCTTCCTACCCCTATTGTGGGTATATCAACGCTTAGGTCTATCCCAATTAATCAGAAAAACAGGAATACTCAAGACAATATCACCCCGTCTAGCAGCGATGGAGTCGATTTTACCCCCAATCGAATTAGCCAACCTCAATCATCAATACCCTTTAGTTATCCCCCCCTCAGGAGAAAAACGCTACCGCGTGGGTATGATTCTCGGTTGTGTACAGCGTCTTTTCTTTGACGATGTGAATCAAGCTACTATCAGAGTCTTAACCGCTAATGGGTGTGAAGTGGTTATCCCCCCAACCCAGGGTTGTTGCGCCGCTTTACCCGCACACCAAGGACAAGAAGCACAAGCTCAAACCCTTGCTAGACAAATGATTGACAGCTTTGCTCAAGTTGAATTAGACGCCATTATCATCAACGCAGCCGGATGTGGACACACCCTGAAAGAATATGGACATATCCTCGCCGATGACCCCAATTATAGTCAAAAAGCCCAAGAATTTGCAGCCAAAGTCAAAGACGTACAAGAATTCTTAGACGCAGTCGGGTTAACAACAACCTTATCACCTGTAAGTGAGGGAGAATTAACCGTTGTCTATCAAGACGCTTGTCACCTTTTACACGGACAGAAAATCAGTGTTCAACCTCGTCGTCTTTTGCAGAAAATCCCCGGAATTAAACTAAAAGAACCCCTAGACGCCGCTTTATGTTGCGGTAGCGCTGGTGTATATAATATGTTGCAACCAGAAGTAGCTAACGAATTAGGTCAACAAAAAGTTAATAATCTCTTGAATACAGGTGCAGAATTAATTGTTTCCGCTAATCCTGGTTGTTCTCTGCAAATCAAAAAACATTTACAATTGCAGCATCAGCAGGTTAATGTTTTACACCCGATGCAGTTACTAGATTATGCGATCGCCGGCACAAAAATAGTTTAAAACTACCTAATTAATTGATGTAAATTAGCTTTTTAGCGTTACAGAATTAGAAAAACCTCTATAGTTACAGGTTTAGTAATTACCATGTAACTACAGAGGTTTTGAGGGGGAGAGAGAATATTAGTTTAAACCTAATAATTGTCGTAATAACTTTTGGTCTTCTATTTTAGCCTTAAAACGACCTTGTTCTAAATCTCTGACCCAACTTTGACTTTTTTTGAGTAATTGCGCTAGTTTTCTTTGACTTAATCCTTGATTTTGTCTGGCTTGTAAAATCTGTTCAGGAGAAAGAATTACTGAAGATTTAGTACTGATTCTTCTAGTCTGTTTTTGTTGTTTTTTATTCTCTAATTTAGTTAGTTTTTCTTGCCATTCTAGGGGTAATTCAAAGTTGGCTATTTTTGCTTTCATTAAGAGTTGCCATTTACCACGGGGACTGATATCGGTTAAAGAATTGTCTTGACTACCATCATTAAGCCAAAATAATAGCGCTTCTTCTGGATCATCGGGAATATCGCTAAGTTTTGACCATAGAGGTTGTAGGTTATCGGGATAGGTTAGGGAATCAAAAACTGGTTTAATTCCATAGTGATTGAGGACTTCTAAATCACTTTCAAAGGCTTTAATTAATCTTTTCCGTTGTTCTCGGTTAATATTAGCTTGATTTAACTTCTCTTCACCGTAGGCTATGCGCATCAAGGTTGGTACGGTAATCCCTTGTTTACTACCCATTTTTAGCTTAAATAATAGCCATAGCATCATTCTGACCGCCCCTTGATGTTGTTGCCAAATACTACTAACCGCTTGAAGAACAAAGTAGGGTATTGTTCCGTATTGATAAAATGCGGTTTGTTGTCTATAATCATGTTTATTGAGAAAATATTGAGACCAAAGTCCAGCTTTGATTCTAAAGTTTAGTCCAGTGAGATGTTTGCACCCCTCCTCGTCTGTTTGGAAAAAATGTTTGACTTCCAGCAGATGCCAAATTCTATCTTCGGTAACTTGAAAAGAATTAACTCGTCCTTGTCTGGGCCAGTTGATTTCCGCCGTGATTTGACAGGGTTGTTGCGCTAAAGTCTTAATTAAGCTTAGTTTCTTAGCTTTACTGAGGTCTTTTCTTTTGTCTAAACCTAAGTATTTTTCGATTTGGCGATCGCTGATGATAAATTCTTCTTCCCAGGGTTTGTCTAAACTGGCTGCATAAGCTGCATACATTAGATGTAAGGTTGCTGAGCGAATATCTATAGCTTCTAGTTGTTTGAGACTAGATAGATATTGACTTGATTCACTATCTTCTGTCAGTCTCAAGGTAATTAAGCCATGATCTTGTTTGACTTTTCTCTGATAAAATAACCCTTTTCTTGCTTCTTTTTGCCAGGGTAAAATGGTTGCATTGGTTAAGACTTTACATCCCTCCCAAATCACCATCGCTGAAGCGAAGGTGTTGGTTGTTCCATTAGCAAATAAATCCGGACTCGTTGCCATAAATTCTGGTATTTTGTAACGTCCTTTTTTTGCTTGTACAGGTGTCGGACTGTTCGTATTGCACACAGTTATACAAATTGGTTCTGGAGAATAACCTTCACAGTAATTACATAGTTCTGGGTCTATGGAGTATTCCCCTTTATCCACTTGAATAGCTCCGGTTGGACATTGGGGATAACAATTACCACAGGCAAAACAAGTGTCATTATTAATCGTGTAAGACATAATATTTACCTACTAGTTCAGAACCCGATGACTTCTGAATTTACTTTTGTTCAAATTGCTGGAAAAAGTTAAGTTGAGTGCAGATTAGGGAAGATTGTCTTGACTTTTATCTCTGAAGGTAAATTCAGTAAATCACGGATTTCTTAATTTAATAAGATCTATCGTTTCACAAAGTTTTATAACGGTTTGTTCATAATAACCATTTAAACTTATTCTTAAGGAAAATTTAATATTTTGACGATTAACGGTTAATAGCAAGATTAATCAAAAAAGCTAGAGCAATCCTAAGTTACAATCCTTAACAAATTAGTGCAGGATATTTCATTGAGAATCTGCTAATTTTCGGCCTTGCCAACCCGAAATCTAACTATAACCAGCGCCAATCCCTTCCTGGAGTGATTTTTTAACTCTTACCATCACCTCCAACCAATTCCTCGGTCGTGATTGTCGAAATAACCTCATAGTAGGATACCAAGGACTATCTTCTCGGTCACATAACCAACGCCAATCGTGATCAAAACCTAATAAAGTCCAA
>CALGKL010000005.1 GCA_937930495.1 uncultured Gloeocapsa sp. | reverse complement strand
CCACCAAAAAAGGGGACAATCACATTAGCAATACCTTGACCGATCAACTCTTGATTGCTGTCATGTTTTTCCTTAACGGTCATACCATCTGCTACCACCGCCGAGAGTAAAGATTCAATACTTCCTAGAGCAGCTAAAGCGAAAGCAGGGGGGAGTAGTTGTCGTAATAAACTCCAATCGGACCAATGGGGAATACCTTGGAATACCGGGAGAGATTGAGGGATAGTACCGATAGTGGGGATAGATAGATGTAGGGTGGAACTTACCACAGTAGCGAGGATTAAGCCTACTAAAGAACCAGGAATTTTAGGATAAATATAGGGCCAAATTAATTTAGTGCCAATGACGATACTAGCTATCAGTACAGCCATCGGGTTAATAGCGTTTAAATGGTTAAAAGTTTGTCCGATTCCTTGGAGAAAATGTTCTTGACGGGGTAGTTGTAATCCGAAAAAATTATTCAATTGACCGCCAAAAATAATAATGGCGATCCCGTTGGTGAAACCTGCGGTGACCGGATAGGGGATAAATTTAACTAGTTGACCGAGTTTAGCTATTCCCAGGGCGATTTGAATCAATCCGGCTAAAACACCAGCTAACCAAACCTTTTCTAGACCATATTGACTGACAATACCAACTAGGACAACAGCCATTGCACCTGTTGGTCCTGTAATTTGTACTGGTGAGCCCCCAAATGTAGCGGCGACTATACCCGCGACGATCGCTGTATAGAGTCCTGCTTTGGGTTCTACTCCACTAGCGACGGCAAAAGCCAGAGCTAGGGGCAGAGCGACGATCGCGGCGGTTGTCCCTCCGAGGAGATCTCCTCGCCAATTTTCTAAAAATTTGGGTAGAGATAGTTTACTTGAGGGTTGCAAAGATGAATGAGTGATTGTACTTTTCATCAAGACCAAAAAATCCTTAGTAATAATTTATTCCTGCTTTTCTAAAGCGTCTCTGACTTGGAGCAAGTGATTGTTATATACTTCCATCGCTGCGTCGAGTACTTTAAATATGGCGTTATCGCTGATGGAGTAAAAGACATAGTTTCCCTCTCGTCTTCCGATTACCAGGTTATAACGACGTAAAATCCCTAATTGTTGCGATACTGAGGAAGCTTCTACTTCTAACCATTGGGCGATATCATTAACGCTTTTTTCACCTTGACGCAGGGTATCTAAAATTTGAATCCTGATGGGATTAGACAAGACTTTGAACAAGTCGCTTTTGAAATAGCTAGGTTGAAAAGGCATCTGAGTATGTTAGAATCTTCACATTTCCTCAGACAGTTTAGCACAAATTTAAGGGGATGGGGGAAAACTGACGAAGATATATGCTCAATAAGGTACCATTAACTGATACATTTACCAAATATTGGTAAATCGAGATTAATAGACAAGAAAATGAAAGTACTAGTTATTGGTGGTGATGGTTATTGCGGTTGGGCAACCGCGCTACATCTGTCCAACAGAGGATATGAAGTAGGGGTATTGGATAGTCTAATAAGACGTCATTGGGATAATCAACTCGGTGTAGATACTTTGACTCCTATTGCTCCGATTCAGACCAGAATAAAAAGATGGCGTGATTTGACGGGTAAATCGATCGATTTATTCGTGGGGGATATTACCGACTACAGTTTTTTAATCAAAGCACTACACGAGTTTGAACCAGAGGCGATCGTCCATTTTGGGGAACAACGTTCTGCACCCTATTCGATGATTGATCGTGAGCACGCGGTTTTGACTCAAGTTAATAACGTCGTCGGGACTCTTAATCTGCTCTACGGGATGAAGTCTGATTTTCCCGATTGTCATCTAGTCAAGTTAGGGACAATGGGAGAATATGGTACACCCAATATCGATATCGAAGAGGGATATATCACTATTGAACACAACGGACGCAAAGATACTTTACCCTATCCGAAACAACCGGGTAGTTTTTATCATTTGAGTAAAGTACATGATAGTCACAATATCCATTTTGCCTGTAAGATTTGGGGTTTAAGAGCTACAGATTTAAACCAAGGGGTAGTCTATGGAGTACTTACCGAAGAAACAGGAATGGATGAATTGTTACTCAACCGTTTAGACTATGATGGTGTTTTCGGCACAGCGTTAAACCGTTTTTGTATCCAAGCGGCGATTGGCCATCCTCTGACAGTATATGGTACAGGTGGACAAACCAGAGCATTTTTAGATATCCGAGATACGGTACGTTGTGTGGAATTGGCGATCGCCAATCCGGCTGAAGTTGGTCAATTCCGCGTCTTTAACCAATTTACCGAAACTTTCAGCGTCGGTGATTTAGCTGTCATGGTTCAAAAAGCTGGTGCAGCCATGGGATTAAAAGTAGAGATCAACAATCTGGAAAATCCCCGTGTCGAGTTAGAAGAACATTATTTCAACCCCAAAAACACTAACCTACTGGATTTAGGTTTACAACCCCATTATCTCTCTGACTCTTTACTAGATTCTCTACTCAATTTTGCGGTTAAATACAAAGACAGAGTTGATTTAGAACAAATTCTTCCCAAAGTTAGCTGGAGAAGATGATTAACCACAGGGTTAGGGTTTTTCCCTACCCTTATTCCTTAACTCGATTGCTTATGAAAATAGCCTTATTTACCGAAACCTTTTTACCCAAAGTAGATGGTATAGTTACCAGATTACGCCATACAATAGAACATCTCCAAAGACAGGGACACCAAGTTTTACTATTCTCTCCTGAAGGTGGTCTCACCGAGTATCAAGGAGCAAAAATTCAGGGAGTACCCGGAATTCCTTTACCCCTTTACCCTGAGTTAAAATTAGCTTTACCTAGACCTGCTATTGGTAATGCTTTAGCCGAGTTTCAACCTGATTTAATTCACGTGGTTAACCCGGCGGTTTTGGGTTTAGGTGGTTTATACTATGCCAAAACCATGAATATTCCTTTAGTAGCTTCTTATCATACCCACTTACCCCAATATTTACATCACTACGGTTTAGGTGCCTTAGAGGGA
>CALGKL010000004.1 GCA_937930495.1 uncultured Gloeocapsa sp. | reverse complement strand
GTATTTGAAGTTAAATCCACCGCCGGTAATAATCATCTCGGCGGGGATGATTTTGATAACGTTATTGTTGATTGGTTATTAGAAAATTTCCAAAAAGAAGAACAAGTAGAACTCAGACAAGATAGAATGGCGATTCAACGTCTGCGGGAAGCAGCGGAAAAAGCCAAAATAGAATTATCAACCATATTAGCGACATCGATTAATTTACCCTTTCTAACCGCAGACGAAAACGGACCAAAACACCTAGAAGTAGAATTCACCCGCGCTAAATTTGAAGAACTAACCAAAGAATTAAGAGAGAAAACTATTCAACCAGTAGAACAAGCACTGAAAGATTCCAATCTCAAAGAGTCAGAAATAGATCGAATCATTCTCGTAGGTGGCTCTACCAGAATACCATCGGTTCAAAAACAGATCCAAAATCTCTTCCCAGATATTCCCCTAGATCGCACCATCAACCCAGATGAAGCAGTAGCTTTAGGGGCAGCAATTCAAGGAGGAATACTAGGAGGAGAAGTAGAAGATCTTCTCCTGTTAGACGTGACTCCCCTATCTTTAGGAATCGAAACCTACGGCGAAATATTTACCAAAATCATTGAACGTAACGTAACTATTCCCACCAGTAAATCACAAATATTCTCCACCGCCACCGACGGACAAACATCCGTAGAAATACACGTTCTCCAAGGTGAACGAGCCATGGCTAAGGATAACAAAAGCCTAGGTAAATTTCTCTTGACAGGAATTCCCCCCGCACCTAGAGGCGTACCCCAAATTGAGGTAGCTTTTGAAATCGATGTTAACGGTATTCTCAAAGTAGAAGCCCAAGACAAAGGAACAGGAAAAAAACAAGCAATTTCTATTTCTAATACAGGTTCTTTAAGCAGTAAAGAAATAGAACAAATGCGTCAAGAAGCAGAAAAATACGCCGAACAAGACCGTCGTCGTTTACTCTTTGTCCAAGTCAAAAATGAGATTGAAGAGCTGTTCCGTGAATACGAAGCAAGTTTGCGAAATCACGCTAAAATCATACCTCTAGACTTTCAAGAGGATATGGAAAACCAAAAAGTCCAAATAGAAACGGCTTTAAATAATAATTACAGTATAGAAGAGATTAAAGAGCTAGCTAACATCTACCGCGAAAAACTCTATGGTTTGGGTGTGATTATTTACGGAGAAGCAACTCAAGAAACTCGCTATGGCTTTGAAGCGATCGAGGATGAAGAATTTAAAACGATCGAGGAGGAAATCTTAAATGAGTTAAATCAAATATCAGAAGCAGAAACGGACGGAGGAGGTTTAGATACCTTTTTTAAATTCGATTATGAGCAAGACGAGACAGTCACCGGAGATTATGAAGCGGTAGACTAGATAAAGACGAATTCTGTAATTTTTAACCAAGATAGCTATCTATGCCCAAAGATTATTATCAAACCCTTGGTGTTTCTAGAGACGCCAGCAAAGAAGAAATAAAAAAAGCCTATCGTCGCCTAGCTCGACAATATCACCCCGACGTTAATAAAGAAGTAGGTGCAGAAGAACGTTTTAAAGAAATTAACCGCGCCTATGAAATACTCTCAGAACCAGAAACCAGAGCCAGATACGATCGCTTTGGAGAAGCAGGAGTATCAGGAGGGGCAGCCGCAGGTTACGATGCCTCAGACTTTACAGGAGGGTTTGCTGATATTTTTGAAAGCATCTTTTCTGGTTTCGGTGGCATGAATCAACCCCGAACCGCCAGACGCGGACCAACACGAGGAGACGATCTCAGATTAGATTTCAAACTAGAATTTACTGAAGCTATCTTCGGTGGGGAAAAAGAAATTAAAATACCTCATCTAGAAACCTGTCAAACCTGTAAAGGTAGTGGCGCCAAACCAGGAACAGGATTGAAAACTTGTCCAACCTGTGGTGGAACAGGACAAGTACGCAGAGCTACCCGGACTCCCTTTGGCACCTTCGCTCAAGTTTCCACTTGTCCCACATGTAATGGGGAAGGACAAATTATCGAGGAAAAATGCGAAACCTGTGGAGGTGTTGGGCGCGTACAAGTAACCAAAAAACTAAAAATTAATATTCCCCCAGGAGTAGACAACGGCACTCGCTTAAGAGTGAGTGGGGAAGGAGATGCAGGAGCCAAAGGTGGCCCCCCCGGAGATCTATACGTGTTTATCTCCGTTGAACCAGATAAAGAGTTTCGCCGCGAAGGTATTAATATCCTCTCGGAAATAACCATTAGCTATCTACAAGCAATTTTAGGCTGTCGGATTAAAGTCAATACCGTCGATGGCAAGGAAGAAATTACCATTCCCCCGGGAACTCAACCAGGTACAGTATTGACCCTCGAAGACCACGGCGTACCCAAATTGGGCAACGAAATCAGTCGAGGAGACCATCTGATCACCGTTAAGGTGCATATTCCTGAGAAAATTAGCAACGAAGAAAAAGAACTCTTACATAAATTAGCTGAAATCAGGAAAGAAAATACCGGTAAGGGTGGTTTAGAAGGCTTCTTAGGGAGTCTATTCCATAAATGAAGGACGTATCTCTACTCCTAGATTTGCGTGGGACACCCTGTCCCCTTAATTTCGTCCGCACCAAAATCCAACTAGGGAAAATGGCCCCAGGAGAATTGTTAGAGGTTTGGTTAGATCCAGGGGAACCCATTGAACAAGTACCCGATAGTTTGGTGATGGATGGACACCAAGTAGAAGCGATCGATAACCGTGACCAGTTTTATGCTCTCTATGTGCGGAAAAAGACTCAGGAATGAGTAAGGAAAAGTTAGAAAAATACCTTCAAGGTACGGTGATGGCGGTACAGGCAAATTATTACTTCGTCCGCACAGATAGTAAGGAATTACTCTGTACCTGTCGCACCCGTCTCAAAAAAGTAGGGCAAAAAGTCATGGTAGGCGATCGCGTCAAAACCGTAGAACCCCACAATAGTGACGGGAGAGGTTCGATTATCGAAATTTTACCACGCTCTAATCAGCTTTCCCGCCCAGCGATCGCCAACGTTGACCATTTATTACTCCTATTTGCTTTCACAGATCCACCCCTAGATCCTTGGCAATTAAGCCGTTTTTTGGTCAAGGCTGAATCAAGTCAACTTAATTTGAGTCTCTGTTTAAATAAAGCCGATTTAGTGACCCCAGAGACACAGCAATATTGGCGAGATAAATTGCTAAATTGGGGTTACGATCCGATTATCGTGAGTTTCAAAACTCAAATAGGTCTAAACCAACTCCAAGAAAGACTACAAGGAAAGATTACTGTCTTAGCTGGTCCATCGGGAGTGGGTAAATCTACTCTAACCAACGCCTTAATTCCTGCGGTTAATCAGCGAGTCAATACCGTCTCGGGAAAATTACATCATGGTCGTCATACCACTCGTCATGTGGAGTTATTCCCCTTACCTGGAGATGGTTTTCTCGCCGATAGTCCCGGATTTAATCAACCTGATTTAGCTTGTACTCCTCATCAATTAGCTAGTTTCTTCCCCGAAATCAGACAACTACAGAGAGAAAATCACTGTCAATTTAACGATTGTCTGCACCGAGATGAACCTAACTGTGTAGTTAGAGGTGATTGGGAACGTTATGAACATTATCTTAAGTTTCTTGAGGAAATGATCACTCTAGAGACTCAGCAACAGCAAAAAGCAGATCCCGAGTCTCAACTTAAACTAAAAGTTGGCGCATCAGGAGAAGAATATTACGAACCAAAATTAGAAAGCAAAAAATATCGACGTCTTTCCCGACGCGGGAAACATCAAAATCTCCAAGAAAAATTAGCCTACCAAACTCTAGCAGAATTATCACAAGAATTAGAAGATGAGTGAATAAAAGCTGAGAGCTGGGAATTATTTATTGGTCCTGATTTTTTCCCAAAAAATAAAAATAGCCCCTAGTTGAGAGTTCCAAAACTCATAGTCA
>CALGKL010000003.1 GCA_937930495.1 uncultured Gloeocapsa sp. | reverse complement strand
CTTCTTCTCTTAGTTTCGGCGATCGCTTTGGCCATACTTTCGGTAAGGTTATCGGCATAAAGTATAGCTTGTCCGTGGACATGACGAGCAGCTCTGCCGATAGTTTGAATTAAAGAGCGATCCGAACGCAAGAAACCCTCTTTATCAGCGTCTAAAATAGCAACTAGGGAGACTTCGGGTAAATCCAACCCTTCTCGCAATAAATTAACCCCAATCAAGACATCAAAATCACCCTCGCGAAGTCCTTGTAAAATCTCAATACGTTCGATCGCCTGAATTTCCGAGTGTAAATATTGTACCTTGAGGTTTTTTTCTTGGAAATAAGTACTTAAATCCTCAGCCATTTTTTTAGTGAGGGTAGTAATCAAGACCCTCTCTTTTCTCTTGATTCTGGTTTGAATTTCCCGCTCTAAATCATCCACTTGACCTGAAGTTGGTCTGACTGATATTTCTGGATCTAATACTCCTGTAGGACGAATAATTTGTTCGACGATATTCCCCTGTGATTGGGTAATTTCCCATTCTCCTGGGGTTGCGGAAACAAAAATACATTGATTAACTTTTTGCCAAAACTCCTCTGCTTTGAGAGGTCGATTATCCGCGGCGCTAGGGAGACGAAATCCATGTTCAATCAATACCTGTTTGCGAGAGCGATCGCCGTTAGACATGGCACTAATTTGGGGTATAGTTACATGGGATTCATCCACTACTAGTAACCAATCCGAGGGAAAATAATCCACCAGACATTCTGGTGGTTCTCCTGGTTGTTTACCCGCGAGATGACGAGTATAATTTTCGATACCGTTACAGTAACCCACTTCGGTGAGCAGATCTAAATCATAACGGGTGCGTTGTTTTAACCGTTGTGCTTCGACCAATTTTCCTTGTGATTCCAGGTAAGCTAATTGTTGTTGTAATTCACTTTCAATATTGGCACAAGCCAAGGTTAATTGTTCCTCTGGGGTCACAAAGTGACGCGCGGGATAGATATTAACGCTTTCGAGACTTTGTAAATTATTTCCCGTGACGGGATCTAAATAACGAATTGCTTCGATTTCATCCCCAAAAAATTCTATGCGAATGACTCTATCTTCATAAGCGGGAACTATCTCCAGGATGTCTCCTTTAAGACGAAAGTTACCCCGACGTAAGTCTAAATCGTTGCGGGTATATTGTCTAGTAACTAAATCCCTGAGAAGTTTACGGGTATTGATTTCTTCCCCTAGTTTTAATTTAATAGCTGCTTTGAGGTATTCTGCGGGTATTCCTAGTCCATAGATACAACTAATAGACGCTACCACGATGACATCGCGACGTTCAAATAATGACCGCGTCGCTGAATGTCTCAACATGTCAATTTCATCGTTAATCGAGGCTGTTTTTTCGATATAAGTATCCGTAACGGGTAAATAAGCTTCCGGTTGATAATAATCGTAATAACTAATAAAGTATTCTACTGCGTTATCGGGGAAAAATTGTCTCAACTCGTTGCACAATTGCGCGGCTAAGGTTTTATTATGAGCTAAAACTAGGGTAGGTTTCCCCCAATTTTCAATTACTTTAGCAATGGTAAAGGTTTTACCCGTACCTGTTGCTCCTAAAAGGGTTTGAAAACGATTACCCTGTTGTAAAGATTGGTAGAGACGGGCGATCGCTTTTGGTTGATCGCCTGTAGGTTGAAAGTTAGCTTTGAGGCTAAATTTTGTCATAATTTAATTATATAGCGCAAGATCGCTCTTAGAATAGGTAATAGAGATGATAGCAAAAGTTAGGTTATGGGTTTGCTAAATGTGAAAATGTCAAACACCTTAACTTTTGCTGTTATACCCGTACCAATGAATAAAATTTTACATATGTCTAAAAGTATGATTAAAGTGTTCAAAATAGTAGGTTTTACCTATTTTTTTCCCTACTGCTTGATCATGAACAGTTATCTTGAAAATAACTTAACTAAAGCAGAAAATTTACCCTTGGAAACAACTACAATCAAGGCCATGACTTGGACTATTTGACAACTAGTTAAAACTTGGGATGGTAATAATTATTATACTTTAGTCGGCTTTGATCAAAATAGCGATCCTTATGTAGGAGATACTCTAATTACGGAAAGTCTCCCCATTCTCTGCATTAAAAAAGATAATTTACCCAAACCTGATTTTGTCGTTTCCTATCGAACTCCCGGAGGTGCTGCTCGTGCTACTTGGTCTGGAGGTTACATCGGTCTTACTTCCCCTGTTCAAGGAATTACTCTCACCAGTTTGAACATCGCTAATAATATTTGTCTTGAAACTTTTGGAGAAGGTTATCGTATGGCTGAATTTCACGATGGTGGAGATTCATTTGCAGGTTGGGATTTTTGGGGAAAGTTACTTGATCCTAATTTAACTTTAACTGATCGTTTTTGGGTTTCCATTGATGATCAAGCAGCTAATCCTTGGTCTCATCTTTAAAAATTTTAGGGCGATCGCCTTTTGCGTAGGGTGCATTAACGTATGTGTAATGCACCTAATCAATTTTAATTAATTTCGATGGTTGTCGGCGTAGCTCCAGATAAGTTAGATCCTTCTCCACCTTTT
>CALGKL010000002.1 GCA_937930495.1 uncultured Gloeocapsa sp. | reverse complement strand
TTTAAACTATCACCTTCCTGAGTTAAATCGAAGTAAAAGGGTTAAAACTGCAATTAAGATTAAAATTTAGTTAATTTTCTTAATATTTCTTTCCTAGGCTAAATTTTGGCACAATAGTTAAAAGAATCAAAAAAACAATACAGATGACCACAACTTATACCGTTAAAATTCAACACCAAGGGGAAGAATATACGATTCAAGTTCCCGAAGATGAGACAGTATTAGCAGCTGCTCAAAAAGCAGGAATAGACTTACCGAGCTCTTGTCTAGCAGGAGTTTGCACCACTTGTGCGGCGTTGCTCAAATCAGGAACAGTAGAACAAAGTGAGGGAATGGGTATATCACCAGAGTTGCAAAAACAAGGTTACGCTCTTCTGTGTGTAGCTTATCCTCAATCTGATTTGGTGATTGAATCGGAAAAAGAAGAAATAGTTTATAGTAAACAATTCGGTCAATCCTAAAGGGAAAACAATCATGACAACACATTTTATTACAGCAGAAATAGACCTACAAGAAAATCCTCAAGCCTTACAACAAGAGATAGAAGCAGAACTACAAAAACGGGGAGAACCCCTACGCTGGTCAATTACTAAAGTAGATCCGCTTAAACAAAAAGCAGCAGTAGAAGCAATTGTCACCAAAGAATAAACCAGGTGTCTCTCAAACCATACACAGTTGTTTTATTAATTCCTACAGGAATAGGCGCTAAAATAGGTGGTTACGCTGGAGACGCTTTACCCGTAGCTAGGGCGATCGCCAAGGTGAGCGATCGCCTGATCACCCATCCTAATGTGCTCAATGGTGCACAACTCTACTGGTCAGAGCCAAAAATACTCTATGTAGAAGGTTATGCTCTCGACCAATTTGCCTTGGGAAAATGGGGATTAACTCCCGTTAGATCCAACTTAATCGGGATAATTTTGGACCAGGGAATAGAACCAGAATTACAACTGAGACATTTACAAGCAGCTGACGCTGTCAGAGCTACCCTAGGACTGAGCATCAAAGATTATGTGATTACCGATGCTCCCCTAGGCGTAGAATTACGTACCGCTCCTAGTGGAGCGAGTTGGGGGACGATTAGCAACCCAGGTAGTTTGTTGCGAGCTGCGGCTAAACTGGTTGAACAAGCCAAAGTAGAGGCGATCGCCGTAGTAGCGCGGTTTCCCGATGAAGAAAATAGTCCGGCGCTGCAAAACTATCGCCAGGGTTCGGGGGTAGATCCCATCGCCGGTGCTGAAGCGGTAATCTCCCATCTCATCGTACGTAATTTCGGTATTCCCGCTGCCCATGCACCCGCTTTACAACCCTTACCCCTGGAACCAGAACTATCCCCTAAAGCTGCTGCTGAAGAATTAGGTTATACCTTTTTCCCCTGTGTTTTAGTGGGGTTGAGTCGCGCTCCTCGATTAATTACCAATCAATCTAGATCTAGTTTAGAGACGATTTGGGCTGACCAAGTGGACGTGGTAATCGTTCCTGCTGATGCTTGTGGGAGTCCTGCTCTTCTCGGTTTTAGTCAGCTAAAAACTAAGATAATTGCTGTAGCCGAAAATCAGACTAGAATGCAAGTTACCCCAGAATCCTTAGGAATCAAAGCAATTAGAGTACAATCTTACCTAGAGGCTTTAGGTGTAATCGTTGCTGAAAGCGCGGGTGTTGCTTTTGAGTCTCTTCGTCCTGAACTATTATCTTTATCCAAGAGTGACATATTGTGAACGAACCTAACAATTTTGAATTAGAACCCCTAACCCGTAATCAAATTTTAATAATTATGGGGATAACAGCGATAATAATCTTAATCATTGCTAAATTATGGCAAAAAATCGGTTCCGTAGAGATATTAGCCTGGGAAATTAGCTTTAAAGCTTTGATTTGGGGTTTAGCCCTAGCCGGATTGATTAGTATTGGTAGTAGTTTAATTTACCATTTTTGGCCAGCTTATCGTCAGAGTGCAGAAGCTTATTTGGAATTAGTGATTAAACCTTTGACTTGGTCTGATTTAATTTGGTTAGGATTATTACCTGGTTTAAGTGAAGAATTGCTCTTTCGAGGTATTATGTTACCCGCTTTGGGTTTAAATTTAGCTGCTGTAATTATCTCTAGTTGTTTATTTGGGGTGCTGCATATGAACGGGACACAACAATGGTCCTATGCTCTGTGGGCTGGGATTGTGGGTTTTTTACTAGGATATGTAGCTTTAATCACTAGCAATCTAATCATACCGGTTATCGCTCATGTTGTCACTAACTTCTGTTCAGGTTTATTGTGGAAAGTAAAGCATAATCGTAACTCGCATCTAGCCTAAGGATAGTTAACTCCTGACTTTAAACCCTTAGTCGAGTTATACTAGCAACAAAAACCTATTTAAAATTTTTTTTAACATAATGTCTATTCAACATCAACTCACCGAAAGACATAGAAACATCCTCAAAGCTACTATTAAACACTATATAGCTACCGCCGAACCTGTAGGCTCAAAAACTTTGATTGAAGAGTACGATTTCAGCGTTAGTTCGGCTACGATTCGTAATATCATGGGACATTTAGAGAAAGCAGGTTTACTCTATCAACCCTACACCTCAGCCGGAAGAGTCCCCTCCGATGAAGGGTATCGTATCTATGTGGATAACTTAATTACCCTTGAGCAAAAATCAGCCCAAAACATCGAAAAATCATTACAAGAATATCTTAAACAGCAAACCTGGAATTTTGAAGCTTTGATGAAAAAAGTCGTTAAATTCCTAGCTTCAGTAAGTGGTTATGTCGCTTTAGCGACCATTCCCCAAACTAGCACCAATCAACTACGTTACCTGCAATTATTATTGACCGAATCTCAACAAATTATCTTAATCATAGTTACGGATGCGTATCAAACCCAGTCTTTTCTCATTGACGGAGTCAATCAAGATAATTTTACCGAGAGTGAATTACAAATTCTTTCTAATTTTCTCAATCATAAACTCAAGGGTAAGTATCTCTCTCAACTAACTAACCTGGATTGGGAAGACTTAGACCAGGAATTTAAACAATATACCAACTTTTTAGCCCAATTATTGCACAATATCTCCCGAACTCAGCTAAACTCCTCCTATCCGATCGTTTTTCATGGGATCGCTGAATTATTACGTCAACCTGAATTTTCCCAACCCGAAGCAAGTCAGATGTTATTAGACTTACTAGAAAAACAGCAAGAACAAATTGGGCCGATGATTTTTGCTAGTTCCCCTAATGCTGGTGGGAAAACCAAGGTAACGATTAAAATAGGTTCGGAGAATAACCTAGAACCAATGCGTAACTGTAGCGTAGTATCATCAGTTTACCATAAAGGGGATTTACCCGTAGGTAGTGTGGCGATTATTGGACCGACGAGAATGTTGTACGAAAATGCTATATCCCTGGTGGAATCAACAGCTGCTTATCTTTCCGCTACGATTACCCCTTAACCATGAATGAAATTAGTCCAGCCATCCGAGCAAAAGTAATTAGACTAAGGCGATCGCTGATTGAAGCAGCTTATGCTTATTATGTCCTAGATGCACCGATTATGGAAGACTCGGTCTATGACCAATTATACCGAGAATTGCAAACCCTAGAGACAGAATACCCCGAATTGATAAGCGATGATAGTCCTACCCAAAGAGTGGGGGCTCAACCCGCGAGTCAATTTACTCCTGTTAGACATAATATCCCCCTCTATAGTCTAGAAAACGCCTTTAACCTCGAGGAATTAGCCCGATGGGAAAGCAGAATCCTCAAACAAATTACCCCATCTCAATTAAGTTACGTCTGTGAATTAAAAATTGATGGCGCGGCGATCGCCCTGACCTATACAAATGGGATCTTAACCAGGGGTGCGACTCGAGGTGATGGTCAAATTGGAGAGGATATTACCGGGAATATTCGCACTATTAAGACTATTCCCTTGAGATTACACCTGGAATCACCTCCCCCCCTAATAGAAGTCAGGGGAGAAGCTTTTTTACCTTTAGCTACTTTTACAGAAATCAATCAGCAACGAATTAAACAGGGAGAATCGGCGTTTGCTAACCCTCGCAACGCTACCGCAGGGACATTACGTCAACTCGACGCTAGAATCGTAGCCCAAAGAGGTCTGCGTTTTTTCGCTTATACCCTCCATCTCCCAGAGGAAACCATTACCAATCAATGGGATTCCCTGGATTATCTCCAACAATTGGGTTTTCCGGTTAATCCTCATCGTCGTCTCTGTCATTCTCTCGGGGAAGTAGCCAATTATTATCAAGAATGGGAAGTAAAGAGAAATGATTTACCCTATCTAACCGATGGTGTGGTAGTCAAGGTGAATGATTATCATTGGCAAAAAGAATTAGGTTTTACCCACAAATTTCCCCGTTGGGCGATCGCCCTAAAATATCCCGCTGAAACGGTATCTACCGTAGTTAAAGAGATCATCGTCAACGTAGGGAGAACAGGTGCTGTAACACCTATGGCGCTGATGTCACCGGTACAATTAGGGGGAACGACGGTACAGAGAGCGACCCTACACAACAGCGATCGCCTGAAGGAGTTAGACGTCAGGATCTTTGATACAGTAGTCATCCGCAAAGCGGGGGAAATCATCCCGGAAATAGTGAGAGTCATCACCGAATTAAGACCAAAAGATAGCGTCCCCTATCAAATGCCCAAAGAATGTCCCGAATGTGGGACAATGCTAGTGCGTCTCCCTACCGAAGCGGTGACTCGTTGTCCCAATCAAGCTTGTCCAGGGATTTTACGAGGGAAGATCTTACATTGGTCTAATGCTCTTGAAATCAAGGGTTTAGGGGAAAAAATAATTATCGCTTTAATTAACTCTCAGCTAGTTACCTCTATTGCTGATTTATACCAATTAACCGTAACCGATATCGCTTCTCTAGAGAGAATGGGAGAAAAATCAGCTAGCAAAATAGTTGCAGCGCTCAACCAATCTAAACAACAACCCTGGTCAAAAATACTCTATGGTTTAGGAATCCCCCAGGTTGGATTAGTTACTGCAGAGATCCTAGCCAAACAATTCCCTAGTTTAACAGCATTAACCCAAGCTTCCCTAACCGAAATTACCGCAATTAAGGGAATTGGGATAGAAATCGCCACAGGGATAGTGGAATGGGTTAGTAACTCTAGTAATCAAACATTACTCACTCAGCTAGAAAAAGCAGGATTACAGTTAGCAACGGTCTCAGAAACTCCCGACGCACAACCGTTAAAGGGTAAAACCTTCGTCCTAACAGGAAAATTAAACAATTTTACCCGTAGTCAAATACAAGCATTGATTGAAAAAGCGGGAGGAAAAGTGAGCAATTCTGTGACTCAAAAAACCGATTATTTGATCGTAGGGGAAAATCCAGGTTCGAAACTAGCTAAAGCGCAACAACTAAATATTCCCCAACTAACCGAAACGGATTTAACTATGTACCTTCCCATCGGGTAAAGTTGCTCCTTTCCAGTTAACCTGAAACATATTAGAGCTACTGATTTCAGCCCTCAACAAATTGGCTCCAGTAAAATTAGCTCTGGTAAAATTAGTTCGAGCGCAAAATACCTCAATCAACATTGCTTCGGTTAAATTAGCATCGGTTAAATCAGCGCGACTCAAATCAACCCGACTCATCCGCGCAAAACTCAGATTAGCTTCCACCAGACTAGTGCGGATTAACTTAGCATCGGGAAAAGCAGCTCCTTCGAGATTAGCCCTATCTAAATTAGCTTCGGTTAAATCAGCACGAGAAAATTTAGCACCTGTCAAGTTAGCTCCGGTTAATTTAGCACCTATGAGGTTAGCTTCGGTTAAAATTGCTCCTTCGAGATTAACGTCGGTTAAATCTGCTTCCCGTAAATCTGCATCCTGTAAGTTGACTTCTTTGAGATTAGCACCGCTAAAATTAGCTTTTACTAAATCTGCGCCATTCATATCTGTACTTTGTAAATCAGCTTTACACAGACAAGCACCACGCATAATTACGAATTCTTTACGTTTTTCTCGACGCAGATTAGCACCGCGCAGACAAGCACCAATCAGATTAGCTCCGCTTAAATCTACAGAACGCAAATCAGCCATAATTAAGTTAGCATCGAGTAGGTTTGCTAAACTCAGATTAGCCTCTTTCAGAGTAGCTCTTTGCAGAATTGTCCCGTGTAAATTAGCACCTTGAAGATTGGCTCTACTTAAATCAGCTTGATTGAGATTAGCACCGCTGAAATTAATTTCTGTAAGATTAGCGTCACTAAAATCAGCACGATTCAAATAAGCAAAGACTAAATTAGAATTGTGTAAATCTGCTTCTCTGAGAATAACACCAATTAAATCGGCGCTTTCGAGGTTTAAACCACTGAGATTAGCGCCACTAAAATCTATTTTTCCCGATTTGTATTTACTGATTATTTCAGCTACTTCCATATTGATTAGTTTTTATTTTCGTAAAAAGACATTAAAGATTTAAGCAATACTGCTGCGGTTTGGTGGTACAATTCTGGCTCGGTTGACTCTTGACAGATGGAATCAAGTTTAGTTTCCACCTGATTTAAAGAGTCATAGCGATTGAGAACTTTAATTAATAAGTCTTCTAGGGTACATGATTTAAGTTTTGACCAGTCTTTATCATTATTTTGAAAAGGG
>CALGKL010000001.1 GCA_937930495.1 uncultured Gloeocapsa sp. | reverse complement strand
TATTGGTTAAACCGCCATCAGATAAATCTGTAGAGAAATAGTAAAGGGTTTTGGTTTCTGATTCTCCTTCGGGAAGAAAAATAACTTTTACTCCCGGAATCATTCCCTCAGTAAAAGGTTGTATAGTTCCATTGGTATCTATCCCTATGTATTCAAGATCAAGAATCTGGTTATTAGTTCGCGCCATAAACATAAAGATATAGGGTAAGACCCCTTGTTGCGCCATATCTACCTTCATATCATTAGTGCGGAAAAAACTCCATTGTACAATAGCGTGGAGAGAGTTTCGTAATTGGGTCAGTTTAGCGTCGTTTTCTCCTGGGGATAACTCGGTAAATGGAGGAATCCAACCTATTGGCTCTAAACCAATTAAAACGTATTCTCTAGCTTTAGGAAAAAAGGAATAAGCGTATAAAAAATCTGGACCACTGAAAGGATAAAAGACAATGGGTGAGGTTTGATTAATCTTGCTTAATTCACTATCACTCCAAGTTCTAACTTTACTGAGTTGTTGCGTTTCTAATTGATTCCAAGCATTATTAAGAAAATTCTGATGATTTTGCCAAGCTTGAGTCTGTTGTAATTGAGCGAGATAACTATCTGATTCTACTGTTATACCTGCCATATATTTAGCAACATCTGTCCAACGTTTTGCCCGATTTTGGTCAAATTCTGTGGGATTAGCAGTAATAACTTGGGGTTGAGTTGGTAGTTGATTCGCCCTAAGGAGATTATCGTTAACCAATTCTGGTAAAGAAACAGAAACTAAAGTCGCTAAAACTAGTTTAAAAGCTTTTGATTGATACATATTCGGTAAATTAGGCTAATTTTTGTTTGGAAGCAAGAAAATAAACCGGTAAACCAAGCATAATAGTCATTAAACCCGCCAATGATTGATAGGGTTTATCGGTGAAAACATAAATTAATACCCAAAGACTAATAGCTAGAAAAATTAGTGGAGTAATAGGATAACCCCAAGTGCGATAGGGGCGAATCAGATCAGGATATTTCCATCTGTGGATAAATAATCCTAAAACCGTAAAAAAGGAGGACAGAATCAAAGTAAATCCTAGATAGGTAATTACCTCCTCAAAACTAGAAGTTAGCAATAGCACTAAGACAATGATTAACTGCAACAGAATAGCATAATAGGGTATGCCCCGACTATTTTTCCTACCTAAAAGCGCAAAAAAAGGGATATCTTCCCCAATTACCTGGGTTACTCGTGGTCCTGCCCAAATCATGGCACTAATCGTGGAAATAAGCCCAAAAGCGATTAATAAGCTGATGATTTTACCACCAGTCTCCCCAAAAATATACTGGGCTGCTAAGGCTGCTATTTTTTCTTTCTCTTCTAAAGCTTCGATTGCGCTAAAGGGTGTAGCGTAGAGGAAAATAAAGTTAACTAGTAAGTATAGTACCATGACGATCGCTGTACCGACAAACAAAGCCCGGGGAAGGTTTTTTTCGGGATTTTTAATCTCTCCCGCTAGGTAAATAGCAGCATTCCACCCCGAATAAGCGTAGGTGACATACACTAAAGACACCGCAAAAGATGAGGTAAAAATCTGACTAATCCCCTCAGCATTGGGTACGATCTCTACTGGTTGGGGTTTGGCGAGCAAAAAACCACAAATGATGAAGACAGCGATTAAAACTATCTTGAGAATGGTAAAGATATCTTGAAAGTTACTACCTATCTTGAGGTTGCGGGTATGAATCAGAGAAATTCCAATCACTGTCAACAGGGCGATCGCTTGAGCTGGTATTCCTGTGATAACTATGTTAGCGTATTGCCCTAGGGCGATCGCCGCCAAAGCGATCGGGGCTGCAAAACCTACGGTTACAGAGAGCCAACCTGAGAGAAAACCTAACGCGGGATGATATATCTTAGACAGGTATTGATATTCTCCCCCTGAACGAGGCATTACCGCTGCTAACTCTCCATAAGACAAGGCGCCGCACAAGGCGTAAACTCCTCCGATCAACCAGAGAAATAATAAGGCAAAACTGGAATTGATTCCTATAGCTTGATAACCTAAACTGGTAAAAACACCTGTACCTACCATATTAGCTATTACCAAAGAAATAGCTGTCACCAATCCCACTAAACGGATATTTTCTGTTGTTGTGGTCATCACTCCTCTACCCTAGATTTATTCTTTATTGAGTTTATCAGTTCTAGATTAAAATGACCTGTGTATGGATATTTATTTATTAACGCCTTTGACTATTGCTATTATCTTTAGCTCCAGGATATACCCTAGGAGAGTTTGCTACTAATCCCGCTCTTACTCCTGAAATTTGAAAAATAGGCCTGAATTTTTGGGTTTGGATCAACCCATCTATTCTATCTCTGTTATTTTCAATGGTTATTAGCTTAAGTTCTGGAAATTTAGGTTAATCCTGTTAATAATTAATTTTACAACCCTTACCTAGGACTATTTTGTGTTTTTGATTGGCTTATTTATTCCCTTTTCTTTTTTGCGGTTTAATAGCAGCAAGAATCGGTTATTATTGGCTAGATAATTTGTTCGTTTTTTCTTTTTTATGTCTAGTTTTGCCATTTTTTACCGGTTTAATCTTGATAATTATTTTTAGTATTTACGTAAAATAATCTCTTTTAATCCATCAAAGCAGCCTAGAAGTTAATCAGTGAATAGCCCAAGCTGCTATTTAATTACTAAAAAAAATACTTTAATTATAGTAATCTACATAATTAAAGGATGAGCAGAATTGGAAGTTTTAGTTAAACATATTTGGCGTAATGGTTTGATTCCTTTAGTTACTTTTATTGCTTTAGATATACCTGGTATCTTGACAGAGGCTTTCATTACAGAACAAATATTTTGTGTTCTTAGACGTGGATCGTTATTGAGCACAGTGATACACCATTGGGGATAGGGATAACCTTTATGTACGCACTTTTAATTATTATTGGTAATTTTGTCGCCGCTTTACTTTTATGGCAAATTTTTATTAAAATCGTTATATTATTGCTTGGTAAAAATTTAAATATGATCCCGTGAGGAGTTCAATAAATGCCTAGTAACATAAAAAAATACATGGCCGAGCTAATCGGTACATTTTGGCTGGTTTTAGGTGGTTGCGGTAGTGCGGTTATCTCCGCTGCTTACACTGAAACACCGATTCAAGGGGGAGGAGGGGAAGTGGAATTCTCCTTTTCTTCAGGTGTTGGGGTTTTAGGGGTAGCGATCGCCTTTGGTTTAACTGTGGTCAGCGGTGCTTACGCTTTTGCCAACATTTCCGGAGCCCATTTTAACCCAGCGGTTTCTTTTGGTTTATTTGCAGCGAAAAGATTTCCTGGTTCGGAATTATTACCCTATATTATCGCTCAAGTTGTAGGCGCAATTTTAGCTGCTGGTTTTCTCTTTTTGATTGCTTCAGGTACACCTAATTTTGAGCTAGATCCTGAAGCGAGCAATCCCCTAGCTACTAATGGTTTTGGTAAACATTCTCCTAACGGTTACAGTCTGTTAAGTGCTTTTTTGACTGAAGTAATAATGACCTTTATGTTTTTATTTACTATCCTAGGTGTTACTTCTCGAGGCATTTCTAAAGGATTTGCACCTCTAGCCATTGGTTTTACCCTAACTCTGA
This sequence comes from uncultured Gloeocapsa sp., assembly GCA_937930495.1. Classification (GTDB taxonomy): domain Bacteria; phylum Cyanobacteriota; class Cyanobacteriia; order Cyanobacteriales; family Gloeocapsaceae; genus Gloeocapsa. The sequence continues at coordinate 6,631 of CALGKL010000001.1, read as the reverse complement.
TTCACTTGATCTCTATCCCCATCACCAATACTTCCGTTAATCCAGCTCGTAGCACTGGTGTTGCCCTGTTTGCTGGAGCAGAATTAATCGCCCAACTCTGGTTATTTTGGGTTGCACCCATCTTAGGGGGAGTATTAGCAGGATTAGTTTACGATCGCATTTATGAAGATTTACCAGACGAGGATAAGGTATAGATTAAAAGAAAGACCTTAGACTAACAGGAAGATTTGACCCTAAGTTTGTAGTTAATGTAGTACAAAGCAGATAAGGAAAGGAGAGAAAGCAGACTTTCGAAATATATGTATTTAAATACTGGTTTTCGTAGTATGAGATTCTTCCCTGACTCTTCTTTCCGGAGTCTCATCTAGAGAAACTGCTCTCTCTCAAAGCTAGCTTAGTAATACTAACTAGTGAATTAATGTTCAAAAATATCTTTATATTGCATTAAATCAAGAGAAACGATCACGGGGATACAGCTAAAGCATTGTTGAGCTAATTCCCAGCGTCCCTCCCGTTGAAGTATAGTAGTTAATTTACGAGAAATACTATATAAATAGAATACATCATTACTTGCGTATTTTAATTGTTCAGGAGAAAGATTATCAGGGTTACCCCAATCGGAACTTTGGGAGGTTTTATCCAACTCAACCCCTTCTAATTCTTGGACCAGACTTTTTAAACCATGACTAGAAGTGTAGGTACGAGCGAGTTTGCTAGCGATTTTGGTACAGAAAATTGGTTGAGTTTCAATCCCCAAACGGTGACGTAATTGAGCGACATCAAAACGAGCATAATGAAAAATTTTCAGAATATTCTCAGCTTCGAGTAATTGTTTTAAATTGGGTGCTTCTTGCTGACCTTGGGCAATAGGAATCACCGTAACATTACCAGTAGGATCGCACAATTGTACCAAACAGAGGCGATCGCGCCAGGGATTCAAACCCATAGTTTCGGTATCAACGGCGATCGCTTCAGCTTGAAGATAAAAAGAGAGGATAGCGGGTGACAAATCCTGTTGACAGACTTGTAAATCAATTGGAGACATAATCTAACGCTGAAGAATAAATATCTGAGTAAAATAATACTCACCGGCGTCATTTTTAGCCACCCCTACTCCTGTGGTATCAAAATTTCCTGCCATGTTTTTTTGATGTCCAGAACTATCAATCCAACCTTGGACAGCCACGGTCACCGGGTCATCATAACCTTGATTATAAGCCACATTTTCTGCCGCACTGCTATAGGGGAGGGAATAGGAGATCGCCTCTAAACGTTGTTCAAATCCCTGATGACTAAAAGGTACATTACCTTGAGCCATTTGTTGAGAATGAAAGCGCGCTGCACGGGAGATATCCTGATGCAATTTTAGGGGATTTAAACCCAAAGAAGCGCGATACTGATTTACCTGTTCATGTACCGACAATTCCAGAGCTGAAATCCTCTCAGGTACAGAACCAGAGTAAAGAGGTTTACTCCACAATACCAATTGACAACTCAGCAGTAACAGCAGAAGCCATCTTAACATTCTTGGTTAAGGTATTTAGCGATAGTTTGAACATCTTTATCACCCCTACCAGAACAATTAATCACGATCCGAGGATTACCACTCAATTGAGGAGAAAGGGTTTCTAAATAAGCAAAAGCGTGAGCGGTTTCCAAAGCAGGAATAATCCCTTCTAACTCAGCGACTCGTTGAAAAGCAGCCACCGCTTCAGCATCAGTAACGCTATAGTATTCAGCTCTGTGGGTATCTTTGAGATAACTATGTTCTGGACCGACACCAGGATAATCTAAACCAGCGCTAATGGAATGAGCTTCCACCACCTGACCTTGATCATCTTGTAATAAATAACTCATGGCGCCGTGTAAAACTCCTGGACGTCCTGCGGTGAGGGTAGCCGCGTGTTTTCCCGACGCTACGCCTTCTCCTGCTGCTTCTACACCAATCAAACGGACTGTAGGTTCATTAACAAACTCAGAGAATAAACCCATAGCATTGGAACCACCACCTATACAAGCCAGGAGAATATCGGGTAATCCACCCCATTTTTCCTGACATTGTCTTCTCGTTTCTTGACCAATAATGGCGTGAAAATCTCTAACCATCATCGGATAGGGATGGGGACCAGCCACGGAACCGAGGATATAATGGGTATGTTCGACGTTAGTAACCCAATCGCGGATTGCTTCGGAGGTAGCGTCTTTAAGAGTTCCTGTGCCAGCTGCCACTGGTTGTACCGTAGCACCAAGTAGTTTCATGCGAAAGACGTTGAGTTTTTGGCGTTCCATATCCTGGACACCCATATAGATAACGCATTCTAGGCCAAAACGAGCACAGACTGTAGCCGTAGCCACCCCATGTTGTCCTGCTCCCGTTTCAGCGATGATCCGTTTTTTCCCCATGCGTTTAGCCAGGAGGACTTGAGCCAGAGCGTTGTTAATTTTATGAGCACCGGTGTGGTTTAAATCTTCTCGTTTGAGATAGATTAAGGGTCCTGAGCCGTCAGGACGTTGATAATAGGTAGAGAGACGCTCGGCAAAATATAAAGGACTGGGCCGGCCTACGTAATCTTTAAGTAATTGATGTAGTTCTTGCTGAAATTCTGGGTCGTTTTGGTAGGTTTTTAAAGCTGTTTGTAGCTCTTCGAGAGCGGGGATGAGGGTTTCGGGTACATATTTACCGCCGTAAGGTCCAAAGCGCCCTAATTCGTCGGGAACTTGATGAGTTGTGGGGGAAATTGGTGTCAGGGTCACGATTTTTTGATGATTATTTCAGAGAAATTATTTTATTTTAGATCAAAGACATAAAAAAAACCCTACCCGATTAGGTAGGGTCAGAAGCTATGAGTTAATGTTGATTAGTAGTCAAAGTCTCCACCAGCGGGAGCAGCGGGAGCTTTTTCTTTTTCGGGTTTATCCACAACGATACATTCTGTGGTTAAGACCATACCCGCGATAGAGGCTGCGTTTTGCAGAGCAGAGCGAGTAACTTTAGCGGGGTCAACGATACCGGCTGCCAACATATCTGTAAATTCGTTTTTAGCTGCGTCGTAGCCCACGTTGAATTCTTTTTCTTTGACTCTTTCGGCTATGACTGCACCATTTTGACCAGCGTTTTCAGCGATCCGTTTTAGGGGAGCGGGAAGAGCGCGAGCGACGATCATCGCACCGGTTAATTCTTCACTGGTGAGGTTTTCATTAGCCCAAGCTTCTAGTTGAGGGGCTAAATGAGCTAGGGTAGTACCACCACCGGGAACGATTCCTTCTTCTACTGCTGCTTTGGTAGCGTTGATCGCGTCTTCGAGACGGAGTTTGCGATCTTTCATTTCGGTTTCGGTTGCTGCACCTACTTTGATTAAGGCTACACCACCAGAGAGTTTGGCTAAGCGCTCTTGTAGTTTTTCTTTGTCGTAGGAAGATTCGGTTTCTTCGATTTGACGACGGATTTGTTCACAACGTGCTTTAACTTCTTTTTCGTTACCTTCAGCGACGATAGTGGTGCTATCTTTGGTAATGTTAATGCGACGAGCAGAACCGAGCATTTCTAGCTTGGTGTTTTCTAATTTTAAGCCAGCATCTTCGCTGATTACTTGACCACCAGTTAAGACGGCGATATCTTCGAGCATTTGTTTACGACGATCGCCGAATCCAGGAGCTTTAACCGCCGCTACGGTTAGTACACCTCGTAAACGGTTAACTACTAGGGTAGCGAGAGCTTCTTTTTCGATATCTTCAGCGATAATTACTAAGGGTTTACCTTGACGTGCTACTTGTTCTAAGACAGGAACTAAATCTTGGACTAGAGTAATTTTCTTGTCAGTAATGAGGATCATGGGATCTTCAAATACTGCTTCCATGCGCTCAGTATCGGTTACGAAGTAGGGAGAGATATAACCTTTATCGAAGCGCATACCCTCGGTGATTTCTAACTCGGTGGTCATGGAGCGACCTTCTTCGAGGGAGATGACACCGTCTTTACCGACTTTGTCCATTGCTTCAGCAATCATTTGACCTACTTCTGGGTCGTTACCCGCAGAAATAGAGCCCACTTGAGCGATCGCTTTAGAGTCTTCTACTGGTTTGGCGTGTTCTTTGATTTTTTCGACTAAAAATTCTGTGGCTTTATCGATACCGCGTTTAATCGCGATGGGGTTAGCTCCTGCGGCTACGTTGCGTAAACCTTCTTTAACCATAGCGTGAGCGATTACGGTTGCGGTGGTTGTTCCGTCTCCCGCTACGTCGTTGGTCTTAGAAGCCGCTTGACGAATCAAGGAAACACCTGTGTTTTCGATATGATCTTCTAGTTCGATTTCTTTGGCAATAGTTACACCATCATTAACGATTTGAGGTGCGCCGAATTTTTTCTCTAGTACTACGTTACGACCTTTTGGTCCGAGAGTAACTGCGACTGCTTCTGCGAGTAGATCAATACCTCTTTCTAAAGCACGGCGGGCGTCTTCGTTGTAAATGATTGATTTAGCCATAGATTTCGTTCTCTCTTGTTTACTTTAATAGTTAGTGGATGGTTTGTAGAAAGGTTTAGATTAAGCAAGGGCTGCGAGAATGTCTTTTTCTGAAAGTAATACGTATTCTTCGCCGCCTAATTTAACGTCTGTACCAGCGTATTTAGAGTAGAGGACTTTGTCACCTACTTTGACTTCTAAGGGAATGCGTGTCCCGTTTTCGTTGACTTTTCCTGAGCCTACCGCCACGATTTCACCTACTTGGGGTTTTTCTTTAGCTGTATCGGGAAGAAGGATTCCACCGGAGGTTTTTTCTTCGGAAGGACTCACTTTGACGAAAACGCGATCGCCTAGTGGTTTAACTTCGGTTACGTTAATGCTAATTGCTGCCATAGGTTTTCCTCTTTGAATGTACAATTGAATTGACTAAGGTAAGTTGACTTGGATTAGCACTCTCACCTCTTGAGTGCTAATTTAACTAAATTTGGTATCCGATGGCAACTAGGTTATAAGTGTGGTTTACCGAACAAGTATGCAAATTCACTCAAAAATAACGATTATCACCCTAGGACTTACTCTGGCTAGTTTAAGCTTAGACTCACTCCTAGCTCAAGAAACCCTATCTTGTTATATGATTAATGCTTCGGGAGAGGTAGTCAATCTGGTTGGTTTGTGTGAACAAGAATCAAGAATCACCCCACCATCGACTAACACCCGAACCCCTGCGCCAGATCAACAATCAAATAACGACATCAAGATGATCCCAGTTACACGTTCGGGAGATAATGGTCAAACAGAACCGGTAACTGATAACCTAGACTTTAATAATGATTCAAAAATGGTTAATCCGAGAAGTTTTGAAGGAAATTTACGCGGGTTAAGACGTACTCAAGAAACTTTAGATTCACTGCAAGATAAGAACCGAAATTAAAGATATTCCCGAAAAAAAATAATGACCTCCCATAATCGACAACTCCCCCCTCAATACGATCCTCAACAAACCGAAGCAAAATGGCGCCAATCTTGGGAAGAAAATCAGGTTTTTCAAGCCGATCCCGCTCAAGAAGGGGAAAGCTATTGTATCGTTATCCCTCCTCCCAATGTAACCGGTGAGTTACATATGGGGCACGCTTTTAATACAGCTTTAATAGACACTTTAGTTCGTTATCACCGGATGCAGGGGAAAAATACCCTCTGTCTCCCAGGTACGGACCACGCGAGCATCGCCGTACATACCATTATCGAAAAACAACTCAAAGCAGAAGGAAAAAGTCGTCACGACCTGGGGAGAGAAGCATTTTTAGCCAAAGCTTGGCAATGGCGCCAAGAATCGGGCGATCGCATCATTAACCAATTAAAAACCCTAGGATTATCGGCAGATTGGACTAGAGAATGTTTTACCCTCGATGAAATCAGATCCCAAGGGGTAGCAGCAGCATTCGTGCAACTCTACGAAGCAGGTCTAATCTACAGAGGCAAATATCTGGTTAACTGGTGTCCGGCTTCAGAATCAGCAGTATCGGATTTAGAAGTAGAAAACCAAGAAATAGACGGCAATCTCTGGCATTTTCGCTACCCCCTGAAAGATGGGACAGGCTACATTCAAGTGGCCACCACCCGTCCCGAAACTATGTTAGGAGATACAGCCGTAGCGGTTAACCCAACAGACGGTAGATATCAATCTTTAATCGGCAAAACCGTCATTTTACCCCTAGTAGGACGAGAAATACCCATAATCGCTGATGAATTCGTCGATCCTACCTTTGGGACCGGTTGTGTCAAAGTGACTCCAGCTCACGACCCCAACGACTTTGAAATGGGACAACGTCATAACCTACCCCTGATTAATATCCTGAACAAAGATGGTAGTCTCAACGAAAACGCCGGAGAATTTCAAGGACAGGATCGCTTTGTCGCCCGTAAAAACGTCGTTAAACGTCTTGAATCGGCAGGATTATTGGTCAAAGTGGAAAATTATCGTCATAGCGTCCCCTATAGCGATCGCGGTAAAGTCCCGGTTGAACCCCTTCTCTCTACCCAATGGTTCGTTAAAATCGAACCTTTAGCTAAAAAAGCCTTAACCGCTTTAGATGAGCACAATTCCCCCCATTTTGTCCCGGAACGTTGGCAAAAGGTGTATAGAGATTGGTTGGTCAAACTCAAAGACT